>CAZVSZ010000012.1:0-20082 GCA_964630095.1 uncultured Thermoplasmata archaeon
GTATAGGCTATGATGATATAGATAGCGATGGTTCAAATGAGATATTTACAATAGGGTATTATACAACTGTGAGTGGGAACACAGAATACATGTATGCAAAAATTTATGTGTGGCATTACGAATCTCAAGTTCCAGAGTTCTCCGGAATTTTCATCATACCTCTTATTGCAGTGGTAGCATGGGGAATTGGGAGGAGAATCAAAAATCTTTAATATTTCTTTATCTTTCGCCTTTTTATGCCCCGGTGGTGTAGCGGCCTATCATCCGGGCCTGTCGAAAATCCCCTTTGAAAAAGGTGCTTTACCTCAAAAGGTCTTTGCAGGCAGCCCGGGACTCGGGTTCAAATCCCGGCCGGGGCGTTTTATAAGTTCTTTTGAGCTACCATATAAAAATTCCATTGTTTTTCTTCATATTTTATTTTGAAATATTTCTTGAAATATGGTAAAATTTCATCCACAGAGTAATACCTCTCTTGAACTCCTGTATCCACCCCTTTTTTCCAGTCAACAATTATAAGATAACCTTCATTCTCTAATGATAAATAAGATGATTTAATGAATTTTTCAATATTTGAGAGATGATGAAAAGAGCGAATGGAATAAATCAAATGATATTTTTCTCCATATTCATTAATTCTCTCTCCTTCTATTCTCACAATGTTCTTGGAATATCCATAGGGATCAAAACATGTTCCCTCAACTTTGTATTTCCTGCAAACCCTATCCAAAAGATTTGTATTTCCACATCCGATTTCTGCAATTTTCATACCCTCTTGGATTAATTGGGATATTATTCTCCAGAGAATCTCGTCGCCTTCTCTTTCCATATCAAGATAACTCATACTTAATGCTGATACTTGGGGAATATTTATATATTCCCAATGTAATTCCTTTATATGTGTGGGAAGAAATTGATAAAAATAATGATGATAGTGGTAGTGCTTGCTCTTATTACTATTCCGACAATTCATATAAATGCAAAAAATAAAAAAAATTATGAGAATGATGAAAAAAGCATAGGAACTCACAATATATACTCACTTTTTGATAGAAGTGATTTAGGTGATGATTATCCCTATGACATCAATACAATAAAAAACATGAGTCTTGCGGATTTGAATTGGACACAGGAAGATATAGACGGAGATGGTAATTCAACATGGTTCATAAACTTCACATCTTCCGATGGGAAAAATTATTCAATAAGGGTAATAGAAGGGACATTTGGTGGAAAGGACATGCTTGGAGAGGACAATTACACAATGATTCCAAGAGGAAATTTGCAGAATGGTAGTATAAGACCAAAAACCATACATTTAAAGCATGCTGCTGCATTATTCATTCCTGAGAAGCCCCATAATCTCACAAATTGCTCAGGCTATGGCTATGGATTATTTGTGAATACCCATGGTGTTCCCAATTTAACAAAACCTTACTATCAGGTGCTCATAAGACTCTTCATGTATGAGTTTGATACTCCCATACTTCTTGCAGGAGAGTATAAACAAAACTGGGAATCCTTCAACTTCACCCATGGACAGGATTCAATTACTTTTCCGTCTGCACTTGCATCACTTCTCGCACTTGAAAGTGGATACAATATCACAGAGTCATTAAAAATGTTCTACATATATCCACTGATAAGAATGAACCTCTTGGCTCACACATTATTTAAGGATCTTGTTGAATACTATGGTGGAAATCTCAGCAAGGGAATGTTGAGTGAAGGTGCATCAAAGCAGGGATATTCAAGATGGTTAATTTCAATGCTTGACAATCGTGTTAAGGTTGCAGAATGCGATTACATGCAAATTGAAGATTTGATAAATTCCACAAGAAGATACTATACTGACTGGGGACTTCCCCCAATTGAGAATTCTTCCTCAGATGATTGGGCAAATTATTCAAATCAGATTGAATCTCTTCTTGTTCCGTTAGGAGAATCCATGCTCTCTGGAATGGCTAATAAATCATCTCTTTACAATATTTTCTATGATATCTGGGATATTGACCACCAAATCAAATATATTAAGAGCGATTTTGTGAGTATAACTGGAGGTTTAGGTGTGGGAGAATATGACAGTAATGGAAATTATAAACCAAGCCATGATGGTGTGTATTTTCCCCTTGGCTCAGAAACTCCTTTCTTAAAGAAATTGAATAATGTAGAATGGAGATACGGGAGAGATTATGTTGGTCTTGATTTTTTGAGCAATGTTCCTGTGTCAGAGATGAGATCTGTTAATAATCTTTTTGCTGCTGCTGAATTCCTACTGAATAAAAATGAAAGTGCCTGGCCGAAGGTTGAGAATGTTAATATAAGTATTGAAAGTATAAATGAGAGTTATGAATATCTGAATGTTACCGGAGTAGTGAATTACACGGGTACGAATTTAACCGTTAAGTTATGGTATGCACCGAGCAGTGATAGAAGATGGAATGATCCTGAACAAACAGAGGAGCCATATAAATGGAAAAATGTTACAATGAATACAGAGGATAATAAAACATTTTTCACATCGGTAATAATCAATAAATCATGGATGTATGGATACTATGTTGAAGCGTATGCCCCGGGAATAAAGATTCCAGGTTACTGGCAACTTTACAGATATGATTCCTCTCCAATTGAATTCATAAACGAGTATCCTTATGTTGTTAATGGCTCATGTGATTTCTATATCTCCAATTATTCAGTTTCAAATTCCAATCCTAATGTGGGTGATAATGTTTGGATCAATGCAACAATCAATGTCTCCCGTGTGAATATATGGTTTGAAGGCTCCTATGTAAGTCCCCCAATGGAAAATATTAAAGTGGAGTTATTTGTGGATGGAAATCTGTATGACGAGAAGAATATAACCATAAACAGGATTGAGAATGTATCCTTCCTGTGGAATCCTGCGAGCAATGGAATACACGAGATAAAAATAATGGTAAATCAGAACAGAATTGTTTATGAATATAACTATGGGAATAATACAATTGAGTTCCCAATATCTGTAGGGAATGTACCGGAAATCGGAAATTATTTATTAATAATAGTGGTAGTATTGGTAATTTTCATGGTGAAAAAATTCAATTTTTCATAATTTGTTATTTCATTTACGTGTAACATCTTTTTAAGGGAAAGATTTATATATCATGTTTAATATCTTGAGAACGGTGGTAAGATGAATATGAAGAAGGGAATAATACTCGTAATATTCATTGCCCTTATGGGGGGACTGTTTTATTATGGAGTGCCGTCCCATGAGAAGATAGGTAATCTCTCCAACGCTGTTGAACATAATGCGAGGATGACGGGTGAAGACTTGAAAACATTTATACCCGATGACCAGTGGAAGTGGCATATTGAAGTCCCAATTCATCTGACCGGCAGTACATCTGGAGATATTTATCTGCACATAGATGCGTGGGGAAATTATACCACAGTAATAGATTACAATCTAAACGGTGCAATTGAGAAGGCATACTATGTATCTCTGGAAGGATGGGGGCTTGGGGATGGAACACTTGACACATCATATGGCACTTTTGATATCAGGATAAATGATGACCCCACAAGTGGTTCTGATGGATACAATTCAAATGTGCCATTCCGACTTCTTGGGCATAGAATAATTAGAACTTCAGATTTGGCAGATTTAGAGATGAGAATCCATATTCCAGATGCATGGGTGCATGCAGATCTTGGCTTGCTTGGATATGATGAAGTTGAGATGAAATTAGACTCAAATATCACATTCTGGAATGATACAAGTCCGCATGCTCCGGACAACATGGATTTCCCTGTGAATGTTGGTGAAAAAATGTGGTATAATACATCACTCCACACATGGGGATACATGTGGAACGGAGATGACTCTCAAGGATATATGAGTGAGAAGAATAACACTTTTGATGATAATGCAACCTGGAACTATACCTTTGATTATCCAACATACCACGATGTCACTGTAGGAGCGGGAACATTCTCCTGTTATAATGCCACGGGAACAAACACCACTGGAGAATCTCATATTTATCTTGAATACGCTCCTGATCTGAAATGGTATGCGAAGGAGATTTACCAGAATATAAGTATTGGTAAGGGATATATGACCTTGAATTTCAATGTGACTTCATACAATGTCCATTCCTCATCCAACACATTATCTCTGAGTTCAAATGAAATTTATCAGGGAGATTCTCTGACTATAAACGGAACTATTCCAGATGCTCCAAATTCTAATATTACAATAGGTATTCCAGAATACGGGGCATATCTCACAATAAACTCTGATTCCTTTGGGAAATTTACATATACTGTGGATAGATTTCCGCTTTTAAATGATACAACGCATACATCAATTGATTATGGTTCCATTGGAATAGTAGCATATAATGCAACGAATGCAATGGATCTCTGTGTGGAGACATTAACCATTCATAAATTACCATCTCACATAATTTACGGATATATCCATATAAGCAGTATTAATCTCAACAATACTACGGTGGATATAACCAACAATGTAACCGGTGATTATGCCATTGTACCGGTAAACAATAACACGGGATACTATGAGATAGATATCTCATATCTACCATACGGTTACAAGAATGGAGAAGAAATAAAAGGAGTGTTAATGGAAAATGGAACAGCAACATCATATTCAAATACAACAACTGTGGATACATCAGTGAGCAGTCAGAGAATGGATTTCAATGAAGTTGTTCCAGAGTTTACAGGTTACCTTCTTATTTTACTTATACTGCCCATAGCGGTAATAGTGAAAAAATTCAAAATCTAATTTTTCTTTTCTCAAAAATTTATTTAAGGAGATTGCAATAAAGAATCGTGCTCTGGGATGTAGTTATAGTAGGTGCGGGTCCAATAGGATGCCATATTGCGAGTTCTTTATCTCTTAGAGGATACGATGTTTTAGTTCTTGAAGAGCATCCCGAAATTGGAAATCCATCCCATTGTGCAGGTCTATTTTCCGAGCATGTTTTTGAAATTGTTGATAAATTTGCAATTCTTCATGAGGTAAAGAGAGCAAGGATATACTCGCCAAATGGTGAATTTATAGATATTGGAGATGATAGGAGAAGGGCTTATGTGGTTGACCGTGTTAAATTTGATAGGGAACTGGCAAGGAAAGCGATAAATAATGGTGCTGAAATTCATTTGAAAGAGAGAGCATTAAAAATTGATAATATTGTTAAAACCAGGAGAGAGGAATATAGAGCAAGGGTAATTGTGGGTGCAGATGGAATTAATAGTGTTGTAAGAAGAAGCATGGAATTGAAAATTCCATCAATGCTTAACGCATCTCAAATTATAGCAAAATATGAAAGTGAGGATGTTGAAAAAGTTAAGATATTCTTAGGAAACAACATTGCTTCTCAATTTTTCTCTTGGATCATTCCTCTTGATTCAGAGTTTGCAAAGATAGGTCTCGGAAGTTACAGGCACAGTTATCCATATCTAAAGAATTTAATGAAAAAATTGAATGTGAAGCCACTTGCATTATCCTTTGGTGGGATACCCATTGGTATGGTAAAAAAGAGCTATGAGAGAAATAAAATAATAGTGGGGGATGCTGCGGGGCAAGTTAAGGCAACAACAGGTGGGGGGATATATCCAGGATTAAAATGTGCAAATTGTGCAATAAAGGCAATTGACCAATATTTGAAAGGAGAGATAAAAGATTTGAGTTCCTATGAAAGATGCTGGAAGAGTGGAATAGGAAATGAATTGAAGAATGCTCTCTATCTGCATAGAATTTTCAAAAAAATTAAAGATGAAGAGTTTAATGCGATAATAAGAGATTTGAAAAGTGAGGAGATAATAAAAATAATAAACGATTATGGAGATATAGATTATCCATCAAAAGTTGCATGGAAGATTTTGAAAAAGAAGCCATCTCTTCTGAAATATATTGGGATATCTGCAAGGTTTTCTTAATACTCTTGCATTACCTTATCATATACAGATTTCATCAATTCATCATTCACATGTGTGTAAATTTGAGTTGTTGCAACACTGCTATGCCCCAAGAACTGCTGTATAAATCTTATATCAACCCCCCTCTTAAGCAGTGTGGTGGCGAGAGTATGCCTCAAAACATGGGGAGTAACATTCTTCTTTATCCCTGCAATTTTTGCATATTTTTTTACTATTCTGAATACCTGAACCCTTGTAATTCTCTCACTTTTCTGGGACGAGAAAAGGTATTCAAGAGAATCTTCTCTCTTTGATAAGTAATTTTCAACAGCATCAACTGCCTCTTGACTTACAACAACTATCCTGTCCTTATCTCCCTTCCCAGAATGTACATACACAATTCTCTCCTTTAGGTCAATATCCTCAATTCTCAGATCGCATAATTCGCTAACCCTCAATCCAGAATATGCAAGTAGAGAAATTATAGCATAATCTCTTGGATTTTCTCTTGCAGCATCAAGAAGTTTCTTTACCTCCTCTTCACTTAGATATTTGGGCATAATTTTTGGTCTTTTTGGTGGTTTCATTTCTAAATCTCTTCCCTTGTACTTGAAATATGTATTTATTGCCTCAATTGCCAAATATAACGAATTTTTTGAATATTTCCTTCTTGTTGAAAGATATATTTTGAATTTTCTTAAATCCTGAACGGTTATTTCCTCTCCTCTCTTCTTAAGATAAAACAGCATTATTCTGAGGATATATGAATACTCCTGAATGGTATTTTTGCTTTTTTTCTCCCCTTCAAGATATTTTTTAAATTTCTCAATTTCCTCGTCCGCATATTTTTTTAATCTCTTGTCAGACATGTGTCATGTATATGAATGACGGTATATAAACTTTTCCCCGAAAATTGCCCTTCTCTCTTATTTGAAATTGTCGTGAGGCCATAAGCGATAGATATATATTGGTGGAATATGTTAAGGTTGATGATTAATATGAGCGGGAGGATGTTCACATATCCAATTTACGGGAAGTTGAGTGACGAGGTAATTGATGAAATTATACATTATGATGCATATAAAAAATTTCGGGAATTGTTAGGCGAGGATGTGAAACTGAGTATTCCCTATTTCAATCTTGATGAGGAGAGTATTGAAAAAATTAAAAAAATAGTTCCTTATGGAGAGATGCTGGATATTGAAAATTATATGGGGGATTTGAATAATTTAATTGAGGAACTATATCACAAGGGAAAATTAGAAGTCATAAGGAATGTTGTGTATTACTGTGAAAAATGTAATAAGTACTATCACCCAAAAGATGTTAAGTGGGAAAAAAGGGAGGAAATTAGAGATATAGCGAAGGTGAGAATGGGGAGAAGATTGTATTTCATATCAGATGTACCAAAGGGTGTTGAGCCAGTAGGCATTGCTATAAATGATTCTGAAAATCTTCTTGCTGTAAAAATGGATAAAGATTTATGGGTCTCCCCGATGTATATGAAGGATGTATTTATTAAGGAAATAGAAGTGACAGAGGAAAGCATGGAGAATATCAAAATTGGAGATTTAAAAAAGAAGGTAAAGTTAGTTAATTATGTAATAACGGGAGATGTTGAAACTGGATACATCACGAAGGAAAATATGGATTTGTATGACCTTAAAAGAAGGATTTCCTCTTATGTTGTTATATACTCCATAAAGAAAGAAATTAGGGAAGCAAAATGTCCTCAGTGCGGTGGGAGTGTAGAAAAAAAAGAGATACCTATTCTAACGGTGAAAACTGATAATGGGAATTTGAAAATATCATCCCGGAATGGTAACTACAAAATTCCAATTTTATATTGTGATGCCTGTGGCAATTTTGAATTTGGAACAAGAATTAAGGACTGCCCAATTTGCGGGAATATTATGGAAACGAAATTCTTTTATGACCAAAAAGCTCTCTCCTTGGGAGTATATAATAGTATTCTCGGCGAAGAATCTGAAATAATGTATATCCATGAGAAGAGAGGAGGATTTTTAAATATAAAAAAATTATTAAGTGAAAAAAAAGATTTGGCTGGTAAGGAGATAATATTACGACATAAGTTTGAAGAAAATAAAGGAGAAGAGGATTTTTATTCTCTTTATCTTCTCAAAAGTAGAGGTTATATAAATGAGAATGATAAGAAAAAAATTGAAAAATTGAAAAATTTCATTTTAAATCTTGTAAATTATATACAGATATATGGAAAGAGTGAATCTCGTGACAGGATTGATAACTGGCTCATTTTTAGAAATGAGCAAGTTAAAAAAGAATATATATCAAGATTAAAGAGCAGTAAATTTGCCTGTGGTTTTGATTTATTATATAATTATATTGTAAACGATATCTCAAGATTTTATTTTCATCTAAAAAGAAAGGAGCCAGTGGTATTTGAACCTATAGTTGATTCAGTAAAGATGCTCTATCCATATCTTCCAGATTTTTCACTTGAAATACTTAACAGATTGAATATCAACAATTTGAAATTGGAGATTTCAGAAGTGAAGGAGGAAATGGAGATTGATGCCTTAAAACACTTAATTCGTGTGATAATGAGATTCAGGGAGGAAAATAAGATTACTAGAAGAGAGCCTCTGAAGAAAATAGTATTTGTCTCTGAGCAGGCTGAGGAAATAAAGGAATTTGCAACACCGATAATGAAATTTACAAATACCCTTGTTTTTAATTCCACTGGGAAGTGGGATGAAATGGAACTTGATGTTGAGCCAGATATTCAAGCGATAGGACAGATGTACCGTGCGTGGGCTCCTAAAATTGCATTCCTTCTCAAAAGGAAAAATGTGAAAGATGTTATTAGTGCGCTGAATAAAGGTGGATATACAATGGGAATTGAAGGCTTTATCGTAAGAATTACTCCTAACATGGTAAAATTGGTTGAAAAAGTCCCAAAGGGTTATATCAAACTCAATACTAAAATTGGTTCTCTTTATGTAAATGCTGATAGAGATGTTTCAACAATGAGAATAAGATTGATAAACGAAGTTATAAGGAGAATTAACTACATGAGAAAGGATATAGATGTGGAATATGATGATGTAATTGATATTAGTATCCAGAGTGAGGAAAGTATAAATAGAATTCTTAAGAGTTATGTTGATGAAATAAGGGAAAGAACAAGAGCAAGAAATGTGGATTTTAGATATATAGAATATGCATATGTAGTTGAATGGCCTGTAATGGACTATGATATTGTAATTGGGATAAATCCATTATTTAAGAAATGGGTAATAAAGGCATTTGAAAGCATACCGGGAGTGGCAACAAGCAAGGCAGAGCTTCTTTTCCATATGGGATATGGGAGTATATATGAACTTATGCAGGCATCTGCGGGGGAACTTGCAGAGATACCGGGGTTTTCAACAACCTCAGCAAATAAAATTAGAGATTATCTATATAAGAATGCATTCAAACCCAAAAAATCTGGAAAGAAGGAATACTGTCCGTTTTGTGGAGCTGAACTCAGTGAAGAGGATGATTTTTGTCCAAGATGCGGTGCTCCTATAAGGGTAAAAATAGAGGAGAAAGGTATTGAAGAGGGAAATGTTTATATGGCAGTTGGTGAATTTTCAAAAATAATTGCTCGTATACCTCCAGAGTTGATAGATAATAAGAAATTGTTTATAACAAAAGAACAACCCGAGGATGTAAAGAGTACATATAATTTAAAGAATACTCATATTATCTGGATTTCATATGTTCCAATAGGGAAAAGCATAAAACCAAAGGAACTGAATAAATTGAGAGATGAAATAGAAAAATTCTTGGGTAAAGGAGGAAAATTGATTCTTGTTGATTGTTTTGATTTTATGACAGCGATCAATGGATTTGATACCATGCTTGATTTTCTGAAAGAACTCAGAGAGGATGTAAAATCAGTGAATGCATATTTATTTTTTAATGTGGAAGAACTTGAGGAGGAGAATGCAGAGAAAATATCACAGTATGTGGATGGAGAAATATAATTATTCTATCTCCACAATATCTCCATCTATCCTCACATAATCCCTATTTTTTATTCTTGAAATGTCAATCATATCCACTGTGGGAATCTCCGCCATAATTGCCCCTGAGGCTACAATTGGCTCTGCTTCCATTAATATCATTCCTCTTGGCTTTGTGTTATAATATTTCAATCCATAAATTGTGTATGAGCCGACAGTGCTACCTCCACCCTTGGGAAATACAAATATTTTATCCTTGATATTTCCACAATTATCAACATCTCCTGTTTTTTCATTTAAATCCCCAAGAAAAATTATCGGATGGTTGCATTTCAAAACTTCTCCTTCTCCAATTCCTTTGTATATCATCCTTCCCCTTAATATCATTCTACAACACCCCTGAGAAGAGTATAGAGATCTCTAACAATTACATGCGCCCCACCAAATTTTTTCTTTCTGAGATAGAATGCAGCCTTACCTGATGTTGTTCCTATCCTATTGTACATTTTCCCGGCATTGCTAACAACAACACATGTATCAACCATCACCTTGCCACCGAATTCCTCAATGATTTTTATAAAATTCTCACTCTCTTTTTTTGTGCTTCTTGCTGTGAATATCCACAATTCCACATCCTTCTTTTTTTTCTTTCCTTTCAGAAATTCTGCAATTCTCTTTAATTCATTCTTTGAAGTATGGGGACATCCTATTGCAACAAGTTCCACATCTTCCTCTTTTCCTCTATATTTATCTAAATCATCTCTCTCTACAATTATTCTTTCAACGCTTTCATCTATCGCATTTCTGAATTCTGGTGTGTAATTTTCAATATGAAACATTGCAATACTACCAGAGGCTGCCATCGCAGCTCCTAATAATTTGAAATCATCATCATTGCCTCTTATTCTCAAATATGGAACTCCCTTTATATTCTCTCCCATATACAGCCCCAAAAGCGGGAAATCTTCGCTTTTCATTTCAAAATTTATATCAACTATTATGGATGCTTTTCTATTCTCATCCAAATGAAGACCATAATTTGGTGTTTTACCTACAATCGCAGATGCAAGTGCGGATATTGAACCTTCCCTGTTTGTTCTCGCTCCAATTATTGAATTTGCATAAATCACTGCTGAACTCTCAGCCCATGCTATATGCTCTCCAAATTTAGGGATATTATCGTAATAATACGGTGTGCATGTCATTGTTGCTTTTATTCCCATATCCACATATACCTTAATTATTTCCATTTGCTTTTTAAATAATTCCTCACTTACATTCAAATCCGCAAGATGTTCCTCATCAAATGCGAGGGGATTTAGAGTTGATGGGACTTTAACTCTTAAGCCATTCAGGGATTTAAGAAAATATAAACCATGATCTCCAATTGTATTATATGATACCCCCGATATCTGTGCGGATTTTATGGGAATTAATTTATCTGCTTTGTAAATTTCCCCTATTTTCACTAAAATTTCAAGCATTTTTTTGTAACTCTCTCCGTATTCTCCATTTATTATTTTTTCCTCTTCCCTGGTAAGATACATCAAAATCACCTCAGTGTCTGAATACCCTGTAGCCCGTGAAGAGCATAGCCATGTCGTGCTCATCCACCGCTTTTATTACCTCTTTATCCCTTATTGAACCTCCAGGTTGAATTACTGCTGTAATTCCCGCCTTATATGCTTCATCAATTCCATCTCTGAACGGGAAAAATGCATCAGATGCCATAACCCCATTCTTTGCTCTATCTCCCGCTTTCATTGTTGCAATTTTAACACTGTCAACCCTGCTCATCTGCCCCGCACCAACTCCAACAAGCATCCTGTCCTTTGCAAACACAATTGCATTGCTCTTAACATTCTTCACAATGTACCATGAGAATATTAAATCTCTCAATTCATCCTTCGTGGGCTTTCTTTTTGATACGACTCTGTAATCTTCTAATTTTTTCGTGTTCCAGTCCTGAACAAGCAATCCAAAATCAACATGCCTTATATTGTACCCCTTTTTCTTCCATTTTTTCATCTCCACTATTCTTAAATTTTTCTTTTTTTTCAAAATTTTCATTGCTTCATCCGTAAATTTGGGGGCCACAACAACCTCTATGAACTTCTTTCTCATCTCCTTTGCAACATCTCCACTTACTTCACGATTGAATGCAACTATGCTACCATAAGCGGACATAGGGTCACCACTCCATGCCTTTATAAATGCTTCCCTCAAATTATTATCTATCGCTGCACCGCATGGGTTTGCATGCTTTATTACGGCGCATGCTGGCTCATCAAATTCCATAACAACATTCCAAGCACTATCCATATCGTAGAGGTTATTGAATGATATCTTCTTTCCATGATGCTGTACGAAATATTCATCATCTGAGTAAAATGCACCTCTCTGATGCGGATTCTCTCCATATCTCAAATCTTCAATTTTTTTTGCAGAATACAGGAAATATTCGGGAAGAGAATTGTTGGCTCTATGCCAAAGTGTATTGTAAATCATAGTATCATAGGAAGATGTTAACGCAAATGCCTTAAGAGCATATTCTCTCCTCTTTTCAATATCAAATTTTCCATCCTTTAGAAGGGATATAACCTCTTTGTATTGCTGGGGAGAGGATACAACTATCACACGATAATAATTCTTTGCAGCCGCTCTCAGCAAAGCAACTCCCCCAATATCAATGTTTTCAATCATGTCCTCCTCCCTTGCATTCCTGTATTTCTCAAATGGATAGAGATTCACAACAACCATGTCTATCTTATTAATTCCAGTATCTTTCAGATCTTCCTCATCCTTTGCAAGAATTCCGCCATGAATTACTGGATGCAGTGTTTTTACCCTTCCATTTAGAATCTCTGGAAAATGTGTTATATCCTCAATTTTTCCACATTTAATCCCATGATCCTTTAGATATCTGTATGTTCCTCCACTGGCAATAATATTGTAGCCGAGAGATATTAGTTCCATTGCAAACTCCTCAACTCCACCTTTATCCGATACACTTATTAATGTAAGCATAACCCCCTATAAGATTCACAGAATTAACCTTTACGGTGATCATGGTGTTAACCTTGTTCTATCTCTTGGGAAAAGAACACATTCCCTTATATTTTTCACACCCGTCAGTATCATTGTTAATCTTTCCAGTCCAATTGCCCATCCCGCATGGGGAGGCATACCATACCTAAATGCCTTCAAATAGAATTCAAAATTATAGGGATTTAAACCCTTTTTCCGCATCATATTCACAAGTGATTCATATATGTGATTTCTCTGTGCTCCAGAACTTATCTCTCTATCCCGATACATCAAATCAAAGCCATGAGAATATTTCTCATCGTAGGGAAGAACATAGAAGGGCTTGATTTCAATGGGATACTTTGTTATGAAATAAAAATCATTTATATCATCTCCCAAAATTTTTAGGGATTCTGCTGAAAAATCCTCACCCCATTTCATATCATAACCTCTTTTCCTCAAAATATCAAGAGCTTCATCATATTCAACTCTCCTGAAGGGAATATCCGGAATATTCCAGTTCATATTGAGAATTTTCAACTCCTCCCTGCATTCCCTCCCAATCTTCTCAATAGTGTGCTGTATGCATCTTTCAAGGAGATTCATGGCATCCTCCTCATCTGCAAAACTCATTTCAGTATCAATGGAGATAAATTCATTCAAATGTTTAGTTGTGTTATGCTCCTCCGCTCTGAATGCAGGGGCAATCTCAAAAACACGATCAAAGCCAGATGCCATGAGAATCTGCTTGTAGAGTTGTGGACTCTGATTTAAATATGCATTTTTTTCAAAATATTTTACGGGAAACAATTCTGTGCCACCTTCAGTTGCAGTTGCAACAATTTTCGGTGTATGAACTTCTATAAAATTTTCACTGACCAAATAATCTCTTATCCCCTGTAGAATTGTATGTCTGATACTGAAAATAGAAAAAGTTTCTCTCCTCCTCAAATCAAGAAAACGATTTTCTATTCTCGTTTCCATCTCCATGTTTATTCTATCTGCAACACCTAAAGGAAGCGGAGCATCTGCCCTGCTCACAATTTCAATTTGCTCTGGAATGATTTCAAATCCCAGTTTTGCCTGCTCACTTTTTTTAACAGTGCCCGAGACACATATCACACTCTCTCTGCTCATCTTGGTATATTCTTTGAATTTTTCCTTTCCTATCTCACTCTTGAGCAGTGTAATCTGGGCAAAGCCATACCTGTCCCTCAATATTAGGAAGGCAATTCTTCCAAGAACCCTGATGTCATGAACCCATCCACAAATCTTTACCACCTTTCCATCTAATTTTGAAACTTCCTCCATTGTATTGGTTCTGAGCATAGAACCTCATAACACCCATTTATTAAAACTTTGCCCGCATTGATTACTTAAAGAATTTCTCCACTCTCCTCTTCACTTCAATTCTTCTTGGTAATCCGCTCATAACCCCCTCAAGCATCTCAACCTTTCCCGATATGATTATGCCCTTCTTACCAATTCTGTATCCTATTAATCCCTTCTCATGCATGGATAAACGACTCTTTATTACTATCAGAATCTTCTCTAATTGCCCCTCAATTTCAGAATATCTGAGATTTATTATATTATCTGAAAGATATGTAAGATGCTCCTCCCCCAATTTGTAGGAAGATATTATTTCAGGTGTGTTGTATGTAACCAATGTGGTAATTCCTCTGCTTTTGAGATATCCAAAGAATGAGTGAATAAAATTTATATATTCATCATCCTTCCTCCAACTATCTATGCCATCCAAAACCAATCTTTTGGTATTTTTCATAAGAGTGTGCATTTCCCACATAAACTCATAGGGGTCAATTTCAATAGGATTTTTGTGAATTATCCTGCACTTTTCAAGAGGAACATTCATCTCCCTTGCCATTCTCCTTAATGTGCCTGGATATGATTCAAAAGAAACAAATATGGCCTCATTATTATGAGAGGATGCCCCCTTAAGAAACTGTAGTCCAATAATAATTTTACCCGTGCCCGGTGGTCCTACAATCAGTGTCACATCTCCAGTATGTATTCCCCCTCCCAAAATTTCATCAAGCCCTTTAATCCCGATACTCTCAATTTTTATCTTGGGGATAATATTTGATGAGATAACTCTTGGATATACATTTATTCCATTATCACTGATTTGAAATCCATGCTCACCTCCAACAAAATTGCTTCCTCTGATCTTTAGCACCTGTATTCTTCTTTTCATACCATCGTATTTAATTCTTATTGTTGAATCTGCTATATACTCTTCCACCCCGTATCTGCTTATTTTTTCATCTATCTCCTCACTTGTGAAAACTGTTGTAATACCCAAAGCTTTTAAATTTTGCGATATTTTAAATATTACATTCCTGACCTTCTTATCATCGTACACTGTTGCAAATGGTCCAATACCATCAAACCCAACAAGAGAGACTTTATGAACTTTTACACTGCTCTCAATAGCCTCATTTAGAACCCTTTCTGTTAAAATTTCCTTACCCAAAAGAGGACGGAGACTTCCAAAATCAAGATAATGAAATTTTTCTTTGACTTTTTTAAATCTGCTCTTAATATTTCCCGGTAGATTTGAAATCACATCTCTCCATGATTCCTCAAGAGAGACATAGAGAACATCCATACCTTCCTCTGCTCCAGTTATAAGATAATTCAATGTGAAAATTGTCTTCCCTGTGCCCCGTGTTCCACATATCAAATTGAAACTTCTTTCCAAAAACCCACCGTTCATGATATCATCAAGATTTTTTATACCTGTACTTACTCTCATTCTCCTCCTCCCTCCACAATTCTACGAGCGATTAACTCTGCCAGATTTCTTCCAACCTTATCCTGGAGGATTCCTATAACATCCTCTATGTATTTCTCAGGCTCCTCCTCCTTTATTCCCTTTATTTTTCTATAAGATTCCTCAGCCTCTTCCTCTCCCATGAAATTCACAAGAATTAGTTTTATCCTGTCAGGCATCTCTTTTATAGCCCTTCTTAATATAACTTCCCTTCTTTTCACCTCCTCAACATATCTGCGAACCGCATCACGTACAAATTCAGATGGTCCCTTCCAACCATACTGGGGGTATTCTCTAATAATCTCTCCTATTGCTTCATACATATCCCGTGGGACACGAACCATCTTATCTCCATCACCGTTTCCGCCCACAACTAATTAACGCACTCATCATATTTAATTTTTTCTACATCATTGAGATTATTGTGTTATCTATAAAAGATTTCCCCTACTGGTATAACAATGGACATACAACCCATGAGGGAGAAGTTTTAAATATAATGGGGTATACAAAGAGATCTATGAAGAAGAGAAGCATTTTTACTAATAAATGCAAAGCAATTACAACAGTCCTTACCCTGATAATTGTGGTATTAATTTTTTATATAGAATTACCTGTCCCCAAACAATCTGAAAAAACAGAAGCAGGATTCAGTGAACCCCTATTTGAAAATTATACAAAAGATGATACCCCCACTTTAAATGACTATCTAACATTTACTAGTTTTAGTAAAGACACAATACAGGATTTTTTGTTTTATTTTGGCATACAAGATGACCATATGAATAAATACATATTCAAGTTTATATATCTCCACAACACTCCAATAATAGAAAACAATTATTACATCGTGTTTTTTGAGATTAATGGTAGTGGGAAAGCATCCTACAGTGGAATTACAAAATTTGATATCTCCCAAAGTGAGATAATTTTTAATACAGATGAAATAAATATAATGATTTATCCAATAAACTCAACATCCATCCTAATTTCAGATATGTTAAATATGACATTGAAATTTGAAGGGAAGGTATTTTGGTATAACAACGGAAAAGTTGCTCATGTAACCCCTAAGGGTTTTCTGAATGGCTTTGAATTAATAGGGGATGTGAGAGGCGAGATAAACGGAAGAAAAGTTGAGGGACATGGTTATTTTGAAAGAATAAATTTTAACATAAAAGTTACAAATACACCTTACATTGAAGATTGGAATGTTTTCTCAACAGATAATATCAAGGGATTAGTTTATTCTCAAGGAGTTTACAAAGACGGTTGTGTGTGGATTAATAATAAGTACTATAAACCAATAGATTTTTTTACAACAAACACCCAGTATGATAACAAACTGATATTAAATAAGGAAATCATAATATATCTGAATATTAGTGGATCAGTTAAATGTATGAGAATAACAATGGATTATCTTGGCTATGATCCAATAAGTGAATTTTATAGCTTAAAAATAAATTTAGATGGAAAATCGTATTTCGGATTTGGTTTTATAGATAGCACACTTATAAGAAATAGAATGTGAAAAATAAAAAATAATTAAAAAAATCTAAATTCTTTTTCTACGCCACACCGCAATCATACCTGTTATTATACCAAGCAATGGTACGAGGTAAATGGTTGAGAATTCCGGTACTCCACCATTAACCTTTAAATCCACATTTGTACTGTGTGTTAAATTGCCCCAGTGCCCTGAGGTGTGGTTGTAGGTGTACGCTATTATCGTTAATGTGTAGGTTCCTCCTGGCGTGGATGTTGAAGTGGTAATTGTGAAATTGACCCATGCTACTGCACCATTACCGACAGGATGCACATAACTTACATTTGTTGAGAAACTTGCTCCTGAGGGCAAGCCAGTTACTTCAAAATGTCCAACCTCACTTGTCCAGTTATACGGGAACCAAATCTCTATATCGTAGTATGTGGAATCTCCTGCGTTCACGGTCTGACTTGATTGCTTGGAGGACATATTGAATCCAATATCGTGTATGAAGTTCCAAGCGTCAGGCACACCCCAGCCAGTTACCTGATCCCAGCCTGTGGTTGCAGGACCGCCACCTCCAGTGCTTCCTTCCGTCACATCAAAGAAGGGAGGCGATGATTGATACATGTTGTTGTGGTAGTAATCGTAGCCAATCTTGTAAATCGTTGGAGCGAAGAAACCAAATCCGTATATTGAGGTATCTCCTGTAACTGTGCCTTGGCCATCGTAGTATCTTCCACTGTAGGCTGCCATGGCTGCAAACTCACCAGCGAGAACCGGGCATGCCACGGAAGTGCCACCTACTCCGTACCATGTTGTGTTACTGTTGTAAGTAGAATATATTATAGTTTTGTTTGCTACAGCGGATATGTCCGCAGTAACTCTCCCACCTTTACCTGTACCAATTGTAACATTCTGCCACCATGGTTCTGGATATGTACCGCTCACTCCACTCTGAGTACCCCAATGGTCTCCTTGGGTGTTTGTATGCTGTGAATCGTACCATACAATCTCACTCTGTCTTGGATTGCTCAGATCTGTGTTGTTGCCCATGGTCTGATAAGCGTCATTATCAAGATCTATGCTGTTATCATCTACGCCATTTGGTGTTGGTGTGGTGCCACCAATTGCAAGAAATCCATAGTTATTTAATCCCGCAGTAGAAGGCTCACTTGGTGTTGTGGTATCCCCATCGTCGCCGCTGGATGCGAGAACAGTCACACCCAGTGCGTTCAATGCCTGTACATCACCCATGGTGGTGGAATCAACACTGCTGTCTCCGTCTCCCCAAGAGTTGCTCACAGCCACGACAGTGGAGTTATGAGTAAGGTTATTCAATATGTAATTATAGTTATCCGCCGGGAAGTTTGTTTGCGATGAATCGCTGTAAACACACACGACATCAACTCCCGGAGCAACTGTTCCTACCATCTCTAAATCAAGTTCATTCTCCACATTTGCACCAGTGGCATCGGTATCACTACCCGGGGAAACACAATCGCTTTCAGTTCCATAACCCCACACATGGGACATCCCACCTGCCTTCTGCTCCCATGCAGGAATTACACGCTGCCAGTAATGATATATGTTGTTAGGATCATACGGGGGTGACTCACTGCCTCCATAGGAGGATGTACTTCCTTCCCAGAGAACTGTGGCAACTCTCAATCCCTTAGCAAATATTGGATGATCAGTAGGCGATGCTGTTGCAGAATTATTGTAAAGTTGAACAATATGGTACATCTTTTGAAGATCAGAGGCAAAAACGAATCTTACCCCTGTTTTGTTGGTGTGGAAATATGTACGATATATCCGCGAATTATCAGTTCCACTTATCCCACTCATAAATGGAATTACGCTGGAAGGTATCTCCAGTGGTTCCATGGTTGCATAGAAGTATTTCTTTGTATGAATTCCATCGCCCTCGTATATGCCTATCTTCGTGTGGAATGCCTTTTCAATATTGCTCACTGAATCCACTATTGATATGGAATTCCTCATTGCCCATGTGTGCTCTATATGGACTCCATTATTTTGGAGCCATTGAACCATCGCATTGTACATTTTCTTATCAGGTGCATACTTCTCTTTGAACTGTTCCCATGTCATAAAATGTCTGTAATTCGGAGACTTGGGGTTGTTTACCTCACTTAAAAACTCATCTAAATCATCACTGTTTCTCCACTTGAATCCTATCACTATCCCTATCTTCTGGTTTCCATTCATGTATCCAAGAAACTTTGCATTCTTTATCAGATTTGGATTATAACTCTTTTCATACGGTATGGGTTCGCCAAGAGCAAACCCGTTATTCGCCCTGTTTGGTAGGGGATTCATCAGCACTACAAAAGATGCAATTATCACTGCAAGAGCAACTCCCACAATGATTCCTTTCTTTCCCTTTCTCCTATAATCCCTCTTTGTTCTCACTGCTTTGTTGGTTCCATTGATATAACTAAATTTCCCACCCATTCCTTTTTTTGGTGTCATACAAAGCGATAGTAAGCAATTATGATATATAAATTTTTTGGAAATGAATGCTCTGCTGCACAAATGGGCATCGGTGATGGGGTAATGGAAAAATATCCACTTAACTAATTAAATAAAGGGGGTTAAAGGGAGTGAAACAAATTGAAAAGAACCTTCTTTAGAAAAGAAGGTTTCATCCAAGAAAAGGAATTTGCGGGAGGAAAGGTTCACCAAGTTGTATCCTGTGTTCTTGCTCCAATTCTCTTTTCAATTACCACTTTTCATCCAAATTTAACAGTATTTCTCCTCGTTTCATCAATTTTTCATTGTACTTACTCCAGCTAAACATATTATTATTTTCTTTGGGGCTCAAG
>CAZVSZ010000013.1:0-19134 GCA_964630095.1 uncultured Thermoplasmata archaeon
TCTTAGCCTCATCTTTTTTCAATGAGAGATGGTATCCCTTAACTTCAAATTCTATAGGGTCTTTCAGAGGTGCATTTCTTATCACTCTCACTCTTTCTCCTTTTGTCATACCCATCTCCGTGATTCTTCGGATTAACAGCGAATCTCCAGATACGTCTACAATTTTTCCTTCTTCTCCGGGCTTGAGTTCGCTCAATTTTATTCTCATTGTATCACCTCAGCAGATATTTAGACATGCCAAGACTTTTTAGACAAGCCTAAATAGATAAGACATATTTAAAATTTTTGTCTCTGTGAAAAATACAAATTATGGGGGCAATTTTGATTTATTTTTCTATAATTTCATTTACCCCTTTTGCTATAACATTTGCAACGGTTATCTTGCTATTTTCGCTCTCTATTGTATCTGTGGCAGCAAAATCATCTACCTTTTTCATATTTTCCATGGCATGCCCTATGAACAGCCCGTGGGTGCAAACTGCATAAATTCTCTCTGCTCCCTGAGCACGAAGTTGCTCTGCAGCCCTTGCTATTGTTCCACCTGTGGAGATTATATCGTCCACAATGCCAACAATTTTACCATTTACATCAAGATTTTTTGGCTTTATTATGACCTCTGTTCCGCTCAATCTTGTTTTCTCAAGATAATCAAACTGTGCATTCATTTTCTCAGCAACCAATTTTGCACGGGTATATCCACCTTTATCCGGGGATATGACAGTATCCACATCCTTTCTCATTAAATATTCTGCTATTGGTTCTGTGGCACGGAGATGCATCCTTGGTATATTGAACCAGTAGAGTATGCTCTCGGCATGCAAATCCACGCTTATGAACGCATCAGAATATAATTGTATATGCTTTGCCATAGCCCTTGCACTTATTGGTTCACCATCATTGAATATCTTATCCTGACGGGAATAACCGAAATACGGGACTATTGTTATTATTTTTTTTGCTTTATTTTCCCTCAGGGCATCATGAAGGAGGAGGAGTTCTATGATTTTATCGTTGGGATAAGTTGTTTGTATGAGAACAATATCATCATCTATCCGCTCTTTGATTCTTACATATATCTCCCCATCTGGAAATTTTTTCACCTCTGGCTTAATAAAATCGGAACCGAGTATTTTTGCAACTCTCTCTCCAAGGGTGAATGATGATGACCCAGCCACTACCTTCATAGGGGAGAATATGACTCTGGATTAAAATGTTTTCTCCATATAAATTGTGAAATGAAGAAAAAATAAGAGAAAATTTTTATATTTTCTGACAATTCCCCCTCACGGTGATAAAAATGGGAAAATGGAAAGTCACAGTGGATAGAGATGCATGCATAGGCGATGCAATATGTGCTTCACTATGCCCGGATGTGTTTGAGCTGGATGATGAAGGGAAAAGCCTCGTAATAAAAGAGATCATTGAAGATGACCTTAAGGATTGTGTCCAGGAAGCAGTGGATTCCTGCCCGGTATCATGCATAACAATGGAACAGGTTGAGTAAATGCAAATACCCAGGATAGACGAGAGAGATTGCATATCCTGTGGAATATGTGCTCTTGTCTGTCCTGAGGATGTAATTGAAGTGCATAGCGTGGCTAAAGTAATTAACCCGCAAAGTTGCAGAGATGGATGCAGAGAATGCGAGTTAAACTGTCCAACATTGGCAATAAAGATTGAAAAACAATAAATTTATTATCTCCCACTCTTTCTCCTTTTTATGCTACTCATTGTAAAGGAGTATTTTAAGAATTTCCCGGCGAGGAAAAAAGTTGCAGAAATATTGGTGAATGATGGAATATCTGTGAAAAACTCTAAACTCTACCTTGGAAATGTTGAAATCTCTGTAAATTCCATTGCTCGTGCTGCGGGTGTGAATAGAAAAATAGTTTATCACACGATTGAATATATTGAAAAAACTTATGAATTAAGAAGCATATTTGAGAGGTTGAACCCGATAAATTCTCTTACGGGTGTTGCCCCAATAATGGGCTGGGAAGTTTTAGAAATTCATTTTAAACATGGAAAATTTGGCTGTTCCTTAGAGAGAATATCAAAGATTTTAAGTGAGAAGGCATGCGAGATAAGGCAGATAATTGGAGAGAGAGAAATAATAGATTCCAACAGGTTGAGCATTGTTATTGAAAAACCAATAAAAATTGAGACTATTGAAGAAATAAGAAAAATTGAAGGAGTGGAGAGTATAATAATTCATACATCAGAGAAAGATAAGAAAAAAATTGTGTGTAATTATTGCAAGGTAAAATACTGTCCGAGAAAAGTATCATTTAAGTAATCCGCCAACAATAATATCTATTGCCTCCTCCTCTTTTAATCCCCTTGTTAGTAGAGTGAGAAGTTGCTTCTTATCAACACTTCCGATTGCTGCTTCATGTGTTACTTTTGCTTTTGGATTCTCCGCCATTACAACAGGTGATGCTTTTGCAACTGCGTTATCCATTATTATTTCTGTACAATCCACATGACCATGAGAATAATCTCCAATACCCACTGTCTTACCAATTACTTCACTTCTTGCATTATCTTTCAGTGCCATTCTTGTTTTAACCACTCCCGAAGAATACGCACCTTCAAGGTATATGCTTTCCTTTGCCCTTATACTATCATCTTTTTTGGCATAAATCTTGGAGATAAGCATACTTTTTGCCTCTTTTCCAAGATGAACCTCATAATCAATATCAACCATTCCAACTCTTCCACTCTTTATTATGAATGATGAGTTATACTCCCCTCCTTCTTCAATCCATGCTCTTGTTTTAGGAATTACCTTAACTCCCCCACTCTTTCCATGAAAATGAATTTCTTCATATTCAATCTTTGTATTCTTTCCCGCATGAACTTCAGAATCCATTATATGCTCCACCTTTACTGCATTTGGAAATATACAGTGTGCCAAAAATTTTACCTTGCTTTCCTCTTCTCCTATAATCTTAGTTTTTATAATCTGCTTTCCCTCTTTTGGAAGCATTCCAAAGCAGAGATGCACAGGCTTATCACTCTTATATCCTTTCTTTATTGTAATTTCGGCATAAACTCCATTTTCAATTTTCTTTGCTTCTATTATTATTCCATCCGTGCTATTTTTTGAGAGTATTTTATCCTTATTTATAACAAGATATGCGTATTCTTTTGATATCAACGCCTTGGAATCTCCTCCCGATGCTTCATAATACTTCACTAAATTTTCGTATTCCCTTTTTATTATTTCATTCATTTTCATGCCCCCTTTAATGGACATGGTGAGTATTTGAACAATTTTTTTATCTTTTCTTTATCTCCCGTTTCTAAAATTCTCCCATTGCATATTATACTCGCCCTGTCTCCAATTTCAATCATATCCTCACTGTGGGTAATGAGAAAAACACTTGTTCCAGAATCTCGCATCTTCTCTATTATCTTTCTTATTTTTTTGAAGGATAGCATGTCTATTCCGGAATCTATCTCGTCAAGTATTGCCAGTTTTGGTTCCATTAGAAGAACGGATGCAAGTTCAATTCTCTTTCTCTCTCCCCCACTCAAATTATCACCAATCTCCTGAAATATTATGCTCTTTGGTAATCCAACTTCTTTAACAACTTCTTCAATTTCACCCATTTTCTTCTCCTTAGAACTCAAGAGGAGATAATCCTTAACAAGCAATCCTTCAAATCTTGCAGGCTCCTGAAACGCAATTGTAATTCCTTTTCTCGCCCTCTCCCATACAGATAAATTCGTTATATCCTCCCCATTAAGAAAAACTCTTCCTCCCGTAGGATATATTCCCATAATTCCCATTGCAAGAGTTGTCTTTCCAGAGCCGTTCGTTCCAAGAAGTATATGAATCTCATTTTTTCCAATTTCCAAATTGATATTCTTTACAATCTTTTTCTCTTCCCGTATTATTTCTAAATTTTCCAATCTAAGCATAAATTAAGATTGCTCCACAATATATATTAATTACGGCACATTTTTGGGTAATCCTAAAATTGGTTTAAGCGATGGTTATAAATTCTTTAATTCCTTATCCTTTTTATGGATGAATTGAAGAATGAT
This sequence comes from uncultured Thermoplasmata archaeon, assembly GCA_964630095.1. Classification (GTDB taxonomy): domain Archaea; phylum Thermoplasmatota; class Thermoplasmata; order Thermoplasmatales; family Aciduliprofundaceae; genus CAZVSZ01. The sequence continues at coordinate 4,054 of CAZVSZ010000013.1, forward strand.
ATTGAGGAACTTCGTATGGAAATTGAGAGATTAAGAGAGGAGAGAAAAAAAATACCACCCCATAAACATTGCCTGAATTGTGGGATATCCATACCGCCAGACCAGGTATTTTGCTCCAAAAAATGTGAGGATGAATGGAATTTAAGAATCAAGAAGAAAAAGCAGACTACTTATATATGGCTAATATTCATAGTGATATTATTCCTGATACTGATATTTGGTGGTGGAGGTCTATAAAATATGCGTGTTGCAGTTGGAGGAACATTTGAATTCCTTCATAAAGGACATAGAGAGTTAATAAGAAAAGCATTTGAGATTGGAGATTTCATCTTAGTTGGAATAACATCGGATAATTTTAAGGAAGGGATTACAAAAAATTTTGAAGATCGTAAAAAAATTGTGGAAAATTATATAAGAAATTTCGGGAAAGATTACAGAATTGTGAAAATTGAGGATAAATATGGACCAACATTGGATGAAGATTTTGATGCAATAGTTGTATCTCATGAAACTAAGAAAACTGCAGAAGAGATAAATGAAATAAGGAGGAGGAGAGGAAAAAAAGAGATGAAAATCTATGAGATTGGCACAGTTATAGCGGAGGATTTGTTGCCGATATCATCAAAGAGGATAAAAAATGGAGAAATTGATTGTGATGGGAGAAGAAAGAGGAGAATGAAAGTTCATATTGGCTCAACAAATCCATCAAAAATAAAAGCAGTTGAGGAAATATTTAAAAAAATATTTAAATTTGAAATTGAGTTCACCGGAATGGAAGTAAATTCAGGAGTTCCATTACAGCCATTTGGACACGAAACAATATTGGGTGCAATAAATCGTGCTAAGGAGAGTTTAAAGGATGCTGATTACAGTGTGGGAATTGAAGCAGGATTATTCTGGAGTGAGGAAATAGGAAATTATTTTGATTCTGCATTCTGTGCAATAATGGATAAGTATGGAAAAATAACCTATGGGCATTCTGGAGGATTCACATATCCCCCGGAGGTGATAAAAATGGTAAAGGATGGCATGGAGGTTGGAGAAGCCATGGAAAAATTATCTGGAATAAAAGACATAAAGAAAAAAATAGGTGCTATAGGATTTTTAAGCAAGGGAGCAATTGAAAGGTATGAATTCAATTCTCAGGCAGTCTTAATGGCAATGATTCCGAGAATCAGTTATGAACTCTATTTCTGATTTTTCAATCTTTCCCTCGTTATCTCCTGATATCTTTTATGTTTTTTCCTCAAAATGTATGCTATTATTACTGCCACTGCTGTGAGAAAGGCTATTGTGATTATTATTGGAATAAGATACGAAACTCCCTCATTTTTTTCCTCCTCACCAATCCCTTCAACTTCTCTCCATAATTCTGCCTTTTTGTATCCATACTTGCTTGCCTCTATATGTAATGCATGTTTTCCCTTTGAAATTGAAAGAGAGAATGAAAAAAAACCATTTTTTGTGTAGCCAGATATTATCGTTCTGTTATCCAGGGATATGTTTACGAGAGCTTTATCAACAAGATTTCCATCACTATCCTCAACACGGAGCGTATAATTGAGCCTTTTATCTGCCATTACCTTATCCTCGCATGAAAAAACTATTTTCAGAGAACTTTTTGATATGTAAACCGAGAAATTCTCATATTTCAAATTACCATCATAATCCTCCGCAATTGCGGATATATTCATCTCTCCTGTAAAATTTGCATGAAACTCAATTGTGATATTCTCTTTTCCCACAATTGTTTTATTTCCATATTTCACTTTCAGACTTCTTACTCCAATGTTATCCATCGCATTTATAGATATATTCACGATATCATTGTACGAATAAAAATTCCCCCCATAAAATAAAATTACTGGTGGTGAAGAATCTTTCAAAGCGTGCACGATGCCAGAATCATCACCGAATAATAGAAACTTTGATATTATGGAAGGCGTGGATAATACATATTGCTCAGAAAAATTCCATAATTTTTCTCCTTCAAAATTATAACAAGCGACTCCTCCATTTTCGGAATTTATTGAGAAATAGATGAATGGGGGAGAAATTGTAATTCCAGATTGAACTCCCCCACTTACATTCCTTTCCCAAATGATTTTTGAATCTTCCGAAATTGCATATATTTTTCCCCTGCCATTAAAATTCCCAGTGCCTACGAATATTATTCCATTCCATGCATTGGGAGAAGATGTGGAGTATCCAATTTTTATTTTCCATATTATTTTTCCATCCATGCTCAACCTGTAGAGATAACCATTTGTGGAGGTGAAATAAATGGAATTATTGTAGATTAATGGAGTTGATTTTACGGAATTATTCGTTTTCAGAAGCCAGGCAATTTTTCCATCCTTTACTGCCATAATTCCATAATCCGGATACCATTTTCCATCAGAGGAGTTGTATTTTCCAGTGAGGGGAACATAAACTGTCCCGTTGTAATACGATAATGAACCATAATAAACCGATGATTTGAGAGATACATTCCAGATTTCGCTGCCATTTATATTTATCGCATGGAGATAGGAGGTTCTGTTATCGCTTTCATATCCTCCAATGTATACAGTATTATTTATCACTATTGGTGATGAACTTATTCCCACATATCCTGGCGAGTTGCAGATTTTCTTTTTCCAGATAACTTTTCCATCAATATCAAGAGAGTAGAGATAACCATCGGATGAGCCAACAAAAATTCTCTTGTTGTATATGTATGGTGTGCTCATTCCCCTTATACTTTTATTTTCCCATATTAAATTTCCATCCAAATCAAGAGAGTAAAAGCCATTCCATGAGTTGAAGAATATTCTATCTGCGAATCCTATCACTGTGGAATCTATTGAGCCAAATGCCCCGCTCCCAATTGAATAATTCCAGATTTCAGTATTTCCAGGAGCGTAATAGGAAATTTGAGGATAGGATGAGAATCTTGGATATTTATTACCGGGTGTGGAGCGGGGTATTCCATCACACCATGCCATTATATTTCCTCCTTCTCCCCTTTTCCATCCATTATCATAGTGATAGAGTTTGAGATAATAAGAATCAATAATTGAGAAATTTTGATGAATCTCACCTGTGAGATTGTAACTCCTGCATAATTCTTCTGTGATATTTTCATAGTTTCCAGTTCCATCGTACCAGAATATTCTTCCATCTGGAAGTTCCACAAGAATTTCCTTTTTCTCATTTAATTTTATTGTCATCATTGCCTGTGATGATGGGATAATAATCGTCACGATTAACAGGATAATTATGAGGTTCTTCATAGTGATAAAAAGGAGAGAAGGGATTTATAGTTTTCTTCTCCAGTATACTGCCATGAAGATAAGCAAAGATATTCCGGTATACATTGCTGAAAACTCTGGAACTTCGCTTTGAACATTTATTTCCCCTATCTTTGTGCTCCTCATCTGTGTGTCATTGCTAACAAGGGTGATATAATAGTGAATCACTCCGGGCAGAGATTGTTTTGGTATGTAGCCCACATATCTTCCAGAGGAATAATTCATTATAACTGCATGATATCTATCTCCACTCACATTCTCATAGTAAAGCACTGCCTGCTCTTCTTGTGGGGAAGAGAAAGATATTTTGATACTTTGCCCCACTATTGCTGATGAGTTTACAATATCCCTTATTGCGGGAAGAGATGAATTATCACTTAATCCATACAGATATCCATTGTTGGATGCGATGAGCAGGCATGAATCCGCAATTGTAGGCGATGAGAGTATGTAATTTGCAGGCTGTGGTGTATAATTCCACAGTTCATTTCCATCCTCTGATAATATATAGAGTATGCTATTTGATGTATCGGTCACAACTGCAATTTTTCCATGGGCATATAAAATTGAGGATTTCACCTTCCCATTCACATTCTTTTTCCATAATTCAACTGCTTTATTGCCATTGTCCTCTATCGCAGACACATTTCCATTATCATTTGCAACATATATTACATTCCCATTTATTGCTGGCGAGGAGGTGCTGCTTCCCACAGTATAATTCCATTTGAATGTATGCGATGTCAAATTCACCGCACTTAAATTCCCGCCAGCTGTTACAAAATACATGGTATCATTTTTAATCACTGGTGATGAGCGAATTGATGAAGGTAATGTTAAATTCCAGATATATTTTCCATGCTCATCTACACATTGAATTCCATAAGGTGGGTTCCACTGGTAACTGCTATTCTCAATTCCCGCTATGGGAACATAGATATTTCCATTTAAAACTGCTGGAATTCCAAAATAATTACTTCCAAGCAGTGTGAGGTTCCATAGTTCATTTCCATTTGTGAAATTAATTGCATGGAGTTTTCCAGAACTGTTGAGGTTGAATGTTGCAACAAAGACTACAGGATATTTATCCACTATATCCACAACGGGAGCAGAAGTGATATCTTCTCCAATATAATGCTCCCATGCCATTGTTCCATTATTGACATAGAAAGCCCTTACATATCTGTCGGATGTCCCTATCAGCACATAATTCCCGAAAGCCACAGGCGATGATATACCCCCGTATCCAGCCGCACCCTTTGAATTGTTCCATATTAAACTCCCGTTGGTATTGAGAGCGTATAGATTCGTTGAATCTGCAATGAATATCATTCCATGGTATGATATGGGTGTTGAAGAGAATCCCGATGAACTCTGTGATTTGAATTTCCATGTGATATTATGACCAAGTATATATCCATCCGCCACGCCAGTATTATTCAAATTTCCTCGCATGGAAGAAAATGCACTGTAATGACCTATGATTTCGGATGGAGTTGTATATGGATTCCAGTTACTGTCATCCACTGTATAAACCCATGAAATCACATCTCCATTGCTCAGATTTACGCTGGATGCCCCATTACTGCTCATTTCCCATTCGTAACTATCATTTTTCCATACCATGAAATGCCACCAGAAACCCGTATTGGAATAGTCGTTTTTATCCCATCCAATCTGATCCACTAATGCACCCATGCCAGAATACCATACATAATGGAAGTAGAGAGATAAATTCTCACAGGCTAATTCTGTTGCCTTCAATGCTGTGTGATTATCCTGCGGAAGAGCAACTGTATAACTCATATCCTCATGGTTTCCAAATTCAATTATAACCGTGGCTCTCACTTCTCCCGCTCTGAATTCTTTTTCCATATCTCCTTTTACAGGGGATATTAAACTCATGTCAACGAGTAATATCCCCAGCAATAGTCCAATAACCCATATTTTTCTCATACTCTCACCTCAAATTTATTTTACTTTTTTCCAGATTACTTTAAAATAGATAAAACTTTCGCTTACATTCAGTATAATTACCATATTTCTCTCTTCTTACTTAGGAAGAAAGGGATACAAAGAAAAAATCTTCAAGTGCATTTACAATATTCACACTGAAGAATCCACGATCAAGAAGAACATACTCTGGAGGGCTTGACATCCATTCCATAATTTCCTTTTTATCTCCCTATTCGGAGATACTGGCCTAGGGTGAAAAATTTATATAATATTGTTCCCATATAGTGATTGTGTGGTGATAGAAAATGTTAAAAAGAGAGAATAGATCTCGCTCTGAATACTGTGGGATTATTACTTTTTTTATCGTGATATTGGTGCTATTCAATAGTTTTAGTCTTTTGGGGCTGAGTGGTGAGACAGAAAAGATTAGGGGTATTAAAACCATTGGGCAATTGCAAAGTGTTCAGCGTATGGATGTACCTCTAAATATCACAGATTACTTTGGAGTGAATAGATTTAATGAGCCCGTAACTACTGGAGTGCCAATATCCAAGGAACAAAATATAACTTCCATAGGGCAGCTAGAGATTACAGACAATTATGGTAATTCAGTACCAGCTCAATTTACTGTTCTATCCAGGTGGGGTAGTACTCACTATGATTCCTCAAAGCCTATAAGGTGGGTTTTAGTAGACTTTCAGGCGAATGTAATGGCAAACTCCACAACAACTTATCATCTAAAGCGTGTAGTATCTGGTGGGGGTAATACAAACGAAACAAATATGACAGTGAATGAGGATGTAAATTATATTAATGTTACAACAGGTCCAGCAAAATTTGTAATATCTAAAAATCATTTCACGCTCTTTGATTATGTTTATGTGGATACCGATGGAGATGGAATACCAGATAAGATTATCACTGATAATCACCTTTCTGGAGGTTTATCATTGGTGGATGAAAACAATATAACATATTATACAATATTTGATAAACCGGAAGTGATTGCGGTTGAGTCATCAGGACCACTGCGAACTGTTGTGCATATAAGAGGAAACTTCCGTGCAGTGAACGGTTCATATTATGCTCCTTCTTTACATCATCCACCGGTGCATCCTGATTTTGATCAGCCCTACAACAAATCCTATGTCTATTACGACTGTAGAATTTATTTTTACAATAACAAAGACTATGTGAAGATTTTCCTGCGATTTGAGAACAACGGCATGCTTGGGATAGGGACTGAACCATTTGCACAAACTATATATTACAAGAGTATAAATCTCACAATAAACAAGAATATTGGTGGACAACAAATGCTAAGGGCATATAACATGAGTACTACTCTTACATCTAATGATACATATTCCTTGTATCAGAGTTGGAGAGAGGGAGTAGATACTTTCAGGGGCGGTATATACTATGAGTATTACAAGAATGGTAATTTAACTTCAAACGGGAGTACAAATCCTGGATATATGGATGTTTATAATTCATCCGTGGATATGGCTGTAGCAGTAAGACACTTCTGGCAGAATTATCCCAAAGAAATTGTGGTGAACAAATCATCCATAATGCTTGGGCTCTGGCCCTATGATGGCTACTTCCCGGATTACAATAATAATTCAAAACTCTATAAACTTCGTGGTGGAAAATACAAAACCCACGAAATAGGATTTAGATTCAGTGGGCATGTATTAAGCGATGGCGATATTCTGCAGTTAAAGGCATTTGAGGAGAAGCCCCTGATTGCCCTTGCCCCCGCATCATACTATGTAGAGACAAGGGGATGGGGCATAATAGGTCCTTATAATATCACACTCCCAGATCCTGAACTTAATGAGGCGGTTAAGAGATATGAACGATTGCAGAGTGCGCTGGTGTATGAAAATGATTCAGATAATGGCTGGACGATCCTAAATTTAAGAACAAAATACCCCCCTCACTGGGAATTGAAAAATCAGAGGAGTGAGTGGGGATGGATTAATGTGGGCGATTTGGTATGGGCTGGTGGTTACGGGGGAATTCACTACGACTGGCCCTATGTTATGCTTCTTCACTATCTCCGAACTGGAAAGAGGAGGTTCTTTGACCTTGGCTACGAGATGGCAACACATAGATATGACATTGACCAGTATCATGGGGATCGATCATGGGGTGGACATGAGCAATGGTGGTACAATCATATACAAACTTACGAGAAAGGAGACCATTGCGACCACATAGAGGTACCAAAACTTTCACACACTTGGAATGGTGGACTTGTGCTCTATTATCTCCTCACAGGCGATAGATATGCTCTTGAAACCGCAAAGGAAAACGGAATTGCGATAATAACAAAGTATGATAATCCTCTGTGGACTTCACATTATGCGGCTCAACCAGGAGCTTACACTTCCAATGGAGGTGAGATAAGATTTGAGAGCTGGTCAACCTTAAATTTAATAAATCTCTATCGCGCCACTGGAGAAAAGAGATATCTTCAGGTTGCAATAAATATATCTAAAAACATTCTCCTTTACTATGAAATTTACGGGGGTAAAAGAGGCTACTGGGGCACACACGGTGAGTTTTATACTGACGAGGTTCATTTCCGCCTTCCAACAAACAGACAACTCTTAACCATGAGCGACTATGTTATAGAACCGATGTTAACTTTGTACTATGAAACTCAGGATAGAGAGATAGGAAACCTCATTGTGAGAATGGCTAATTTTGCCAAAAACCACTATATATATGGGGGATATTATACTCCTGATGGAAAGTATATGCCTCTTCAACCACCGTACTGGTGGCACAAGAAGAACCCGAATCATGGCGATAATATTGTATGTGATATATTTTATACGGATTTATTTGCCTATGCGTATATGCTTACCAACGATACCGCATATCTAAACTGGGCTAGAAAAACATTCAGAGATGAAGTATTTTATTATGCTGCTCCTACTGGAACTCCATTAAACCCCTCTTACAGGTCTACTATTAGTTATATAGATAATATGTTCCCGGGCTCACACACAAAGGCTCATTCTTGGATTGGAAGAAACGCCCAGATATATCTTTATGTAGAGAATCTCCTTCAGAAAAGAGGCAAAAGAATAAATGGAGCATGGAGATATGTAAGAGGAAAAACGGTCAATGTAATGGGGGAATCATTGGGAAGTATAGCTAATTCAGGATTGAAATACATAGATCATTCGCCAATAATAATAAATGGTGATACAAATAATTCCTGGAATGAGTTTCCGGGGGCTGGAACAGTTAATGATCCAAAAATTATCACGGGGTATTCCATAAATGGCCAAGCAAGTACTGGATGCATAGAACTTAGTAACACGCGTCTATATGTAATAATAAAAGACAATTTCCTTCAGAATGCAAATTATGCTCATGGTGGGATAGTACTTCAGAATGTAAGCAATGTGATTATTGAAAATAACACCATAACAAGTAACTATTTGGGTATAAAAATCCATTTGAGCAACAATATCACCATCAATAACAACACTATACGGAATGAATACTGGGACGATTTATATATTAAAAATTCTCATGATATTGAGATAAGATGGAATATTATATATAACAACTCGGGCCTCCAAGGTTATGGTAGAGGTATTTATCTTTACAGTGTCACCAATTCGCATATGGTGGATAATAACATATATAATCATCATAGTAATTACGCTATAGAATTGGTAGAATCCAAATTTAATTATATCATAAGTAACAAATTAAAAGATAACTATGGGGGTATTTTCCTCATGGATTCTCCTGACAATACAATGATAAATAACACCATGTGGAACAATAGTCTTTCCATACAAGGAGACAAACCAGAATATTACAGACAGAATATTACCATTAATAATACAGTGAATGGTATTAGTATACATTATCACCGAGATTCAACAAACCTTGTACTTGATAGAGTAACTGCATGGGAAATCATCCTTTACAACTGCACGGGAACTGCTATAAGAAATATAGATTTAACAAATTCTTCAGTGGGCATCATGGTTGTATATTCCAGGTCAACCGTTATCGCCAATTCCACCTTCAGAAACAATAGAGATTTTGGAATAAAAATATGGATGAGCAACAACACCCAAATTAATAATATCTCTATACTGAAGGATGAATATGGATATGACACCATATATGGTTACTCTATCTATGCGGAGAAATCAAATTACACTATGATTGAAAACTCAACTCTCTACAATAATTATAGAGGAATTTATATGATTGATGCAAACCATGGAGTAATTAGAAACAACCATATATTTAAAAATGAAGATACTGGAATTTATATATTGTCTTGTGAAAACCTATCTATTATCAACAACACGGTTAGTGGACAGAGATGGAATGGACTATCGCTTGACCATTTAAAAAATAGTAATATAGCGGGAAATAAGATAGATGACAATGGAGAGAGAGGATTGGGGTTATACACATCCTCTTACAATACCATTCAGGAAAACATTATATTTAATAACTCTGGAGATGCACTTGCCTTTTTCAAATGCGAGAACAACAGAATAATAGGAAATGCGATGGAGATGAATACAGGATATGACATGTATATATGGGAATCTGAAAATAACACATTTTACTCCAATAAAATGTATGGGAGAGGAATTTGCATAGAAGGATATTTTGCACAATCTTTTGTTAATATTATGGGAGAGAATAACACCATATATGATAAGACAGTTGTTTATTTAGTAAATGTAGAAAACTTCACAATTCATGATATGAATGCTGGACAGATTATTATTGTATCATCATACAATGTAAGTATACTCAATGTAACGGTGTCCCAAGTCGTATTTGGACTACTTCTTGTTAATTCAAGAGATATAACTGTGAAGAACAGCACCTTTGCTAACAACGAGGTTGGAGTATATCTCTGGAAATCTTCAAATACAAGCATTTATGGAAACAGGATACTTTTTAACATGTATGGAATGTACTCAAGTAAATCATCATGGGTTAAGGTGCAAAATAATACCTTTAGGAGAAATCATTTATGGGCTATAGATATGGACTATCTATCTTCTGGATATATAATATGGATGAATAACTTCATAAAAAACAGGGATTATCCAATGCCATTCATGTACTTCCAGGCATGGGAGACACGAATGAATGAAAACCACTGGAATACCACTACAGGTAACTATTGGAGTGATTATACCTACCATTATCCTAATGCAGGTAATGATGGTTATGTGTGGGATACTCCCTACTCCATAATTGGGGGAGGAATGTACGACTATCATCCTCTTGTATCTCCAGTTGGTAATATAGTAACTCCCTTTGTAATTCTTAAAACAGAGCCCGAGGATGGAGATACAAATGTATCCGTGAATACCAATATTGTAATATACTTCTCTAAAGAAGTGATGGTAGGGAGTGTGCCAAATAATATCACAATCACCCCACACGTAAATATCTCTAATTATCAATGGGACAGTGGACATAGAAATCTCACATTGGTCATGAGTGAGCCGTTCCAATACAATACCATATATAAGGTGGTTGTAAGCGATAATATTACCTCTTCATCAGATGAGCATTTACTCTATTCCTATACTTTTACATTTAAAACCAAAAATCTACCACCCACCATCTACAGAATATGGGGGTATGTATTTGATGGACACGGAAATCCCATTGGAGGTGCAGAGGTTGCTGCCTATCTAAATTCAGTTAATGTGAATACGACTTATACACAATCTGATGGCTACTATGAATTAACCTTAAAAGGATACCCCGGGGATAACCTAATGCTTTATGCATCCTATGGGACGATGAGTGGAACCAATGGTACTACACTCGAAAATAACACAGATTTAAGAATAGACCTGCTTTTGGAATATGTGCCCGAGTTAAATATTATAATGATTTCAACCATAATAGGGATTTTCATAATGATATATATCCTCCCAAGGAAAAAATACCTGTTTCCATAGACACTTCCACAGGTATTCTTAATTTCTCTTATCATTTTTGTTAGATGATAAGTTTTCTCTCTTATCTTATCGTTTATCGGGAGAGAGTTAGCAACTGCTAAATCCTTATCTATCCTCAATTTCTTATCATTTCTCCCGTTGCAGGTCCTGGGGAAGCCCTGGGAAATTATCTTATCGTTTTATAGTAAATGATAAGGTAAGCAATCTTTATTCATAACGATTAACGGACAAACGAAGTGCGAGGCGAAGCTGTATGTCCGCTGTTATCGGGGGTGGTGCTCCTACCTTTTCCCCTTTAGAGCTTTTAACATTCCAGCATACTTGAGAGTATATGAGTCTTTATACTTTTTCTCAAAGTTTTTGATTTCAGAAGGTTCTTCTCTCATCCAATGAAAATAGAAGTGATTATTATCATTATCTCTTTTTCGTATCATGCGCAGGATTTCATCGTTATTATTTTCTTTATCTTCTATAGATTGGATTAAGTCTTGAGGAAAATTTTTTCTTACAATACAACATTGTCCAGGTTGAATCTTTTGCTTCCTCTTTTCATTGTCTAAGAACGCAGAAACATAAGCATTTCCATATATAGGGTTCTTTTCTATGCCTTCAAATTCTATTCGTTTTTGATATTTGAAATGCCCATAGGCTATTGATGTTGTGAGCATAAAGTCATGATTAAGCATTTTTCTATTTAATTCTCTTATTATTTTTAACAAAACTTTCAAACACTCTTTTTTGTCTAAACAATTCCGCACAAATAAAATGCCCGAATCAGATACAAAAAGTCCTTCAACTCTAATATTATCTTGATTTTCTATGATCACATCATATCCATATTTGTATAAACTATCTAATGTTTCCCAAGCCCTTTTTTCATCCTTCATTAATACCTTAAATCCGAATATATCTAAATACTCTATTAATAACAGATATTACAGGCTTTATACTTATACTTTATGTCTATAAAACTCTAAAAATTGATTTTTTCAACAGCCTCCGCTTGTTATATTAGCGCCTATATACCACGCTCCGTGATTATAATGTGATAGGTAGGAAATTTTTTGGGACTATGCACTTACATTAATGAGATGTATGCAAATACCTTTGCATCCTCCACGAGATTTTCTATTCTGCAGAACTCATCTGGCTGATGCTCAACTTCATCTGCGGTCATCCACACAACTGCTGGAATACCCATTTTCCTGAATGCTGCCGCAACAGTTCCTCCCCCTATGCCTCCAATTTTTGCATTAAGATCTCTCAAATCCTTTATTGCTTTCATCAAATTTACCACAATTTCACTGTTTTCCGGGGTTGGAGGTGCTGCCTGTGATTTCTGAACTATCTCAACATTTATCTTCGCACCTGTCTCCCTCTCAATCTCACCTGCTATATTTTTCACATCATTCACAACTTCATCAATATCGTATATTGGAAGAACACGAAAATCAAAATAGAATATATCAGTTCCAGGAATGGTGTTTATGTTATCCACATTCTTCTCCTTCTTTGTCATCTCAAATGTGGAAAATGGCGGGTCAAATAATTTATCCTCTTTACTGTATTTATTGTGGAGATATCCATCCACTTTCAGGGCAAATTTCATTCCCACCCTGTGGGCATTTAATCCCCTGTTTGGTATGCTTGCATGTGTCTGTATCCCCTCAGTTTTTATTTTTAACCAAGTTGCACTTTTCTCTGCAATCTCTAAAAACGAGCCATCCTCATTACCCGCATCAGGAACTATAACCAAATCATCCTTTAGAAACAGATTTTTGTCCATTAGATAATGCACACCGTAGGTACTTCCCGCTTCTTCATCAGATACGAATACCAGGCCAAGATTGTATTTTGGTCTCTTTCCACTCTCAATTATAGCCTTTGCTGCAAAATATGAGGATACTATGCCCTGACCATCGTCAAGGGTGCCACGCCCATAAATTTTTCCATCTTTTACCACGGGGTTATAGGGATCATTTGACCATAGCGATAAATCCCCCTCGGGCACAGTGTCCATGTGGGAAAGAATCCATATTGTCCTTTTTCTGTTCTCTCCAAATATTATGCCCACAAGATTGGGTCTCTTTAATCCCCTTTCATCTTCTGTATCATATCTCTTCACTTCATCGCATATCTCTTTTAATTTTCTTTCAAGAAATTCTGCTCTCTTTTCTTCGCCTTCTCCTCCAAACGCTGGATTCACAGCCTTAACTCTTATCATGTCAACCATGAACTGCGTGATTTCTTCTCTCATATCTTCAATCTTACTCATAACTTCTTTCATAAGGGGGTATTGCATTCGGATGCATAAATTTTTTCTTCACCTGATTTTCAACTTTTTCTTCTTTATCCACTCTGCATAAATTTTTATGAATCTTAATCTATCTTCAAAATTTCTTTTTTTCAGTTCTTCCAGTTCCTTTAAATCTATTTTTGGGAGTTTCATTTTAGGTACCTCCTGCCCAATTCTTCTACCCCCAGCATGGAAATAAACTTATTAATTCTAATTTTTCCAATATCTCCGAGGATGTGAGAACTAATCTATCCATTTTATCTATTTCTTTTGAAATTTTATATGTTTTACCACTAATCCCCAGTGACACATCCATGCTTATCTCTATGCGGTGAAAACATAAAATATTTTGCATGATTTTTATTTGTGCATCATAATAAACAAATATGGACATATATGAATTTAACCGTTTTTTCATCCTGTGATATGTAAATCTGCGATAACTTCCCCTCAATGCGAAGGCAGGGACAATTGCCCCCCAATAACCATAATGTAAGCTGTGGCAGCCATCACCAAAGTCGCAATAGCCACCACCACAGAAACGATAATTATGAGTTTTTCTACATCTTCCCCACCAAAAAAGAAAAATTTAAAGTTGTATCTCGCCGCCGTTAGATGTGCCGTGGTATCCGATTACACTGAACAGAACTTTATCTCCGGTCACAAAATCTGGTGGATGCACACTATCTGCTGAATTATCATCCACCATATAAACCCAGAGTCTATCCGAGTCGCTGAATTTTCCATCAGAATCCAAATCCATTAGTTTTGCCTCGTAGTGCCATTTCCCGCTAGATGTGGCGTTAGTCCAAATATCTTTGTTTTTGTCATAGGTTAAGGTACCTACCTCATTTCCCTTTACAACGGTTATTCTAACATTGCTCTTTGCTGTTTTATCAGGTATTGACATGGTAACTGTAAAATTCACGCTGTTCCTGTATGACTTGCCAGGGTCCATGGTTAGTGAACCAGTCAATTTATTTGTGCTATATGGAGTTCCAAGAAGATTTCCACTCACCATGATATAAAGAGTCGCAGCGAGAACCACAGTTATTGCAACAAGCAGAATCGTCGCAATCACTGGACTAACACCCCCCTCTTGTTTCATTGAAAAACAGCCAAATAAAATTAACGCTAAACTTTAAAAAAATAGAAATAAATTGAAAAAGTTATGCGCCTATTGTTCCCTGAAGGCTTCCAGATAGACCTGTGGCACCAACGATTACTTTCGCACCAGTTTTAACGTATGAGCTGTGTATAACCAACATGTCTCCTGTATTAAGATAGTTATCGTTGTTTGCATCAATCACATTATAATCACTACTTCCGAGCGCGTGTCCATCAATGCTCACAACCATCTTGCTGATAGATATTCCCTTGGCTGGCTGAGAAATCTGTGCTGTAAAATTGGCGTATCCTTTGTCAATATTGGACGATGTGGTATCATACATCAAACTTCCCTGTATTGTTCCTCCGGTTGGGGTTACAATCCCAGACACCATTATGTACACTGTTGCTGCTAACACTACTGTAATTGCCACCATTAAGATAG
>CAZVSZ010000014.1:0-13419 GCA_964630095.1 uncultured Thermoplasmata archaeon
TTTCAGAACCATCTTTTTTCAATACTTACTCCAAATGGTTCAAATGTTCTTTTTATTGTATCATCATAGAGCTTGAGATAATAATCCCAGTCAATATCCTCTTTCTTCACGAATTCCGCAGGTCTTGCCCTGAAGGTTGGTCCTCCCTTGCCCTTAACAATTACAACATTTAAATTTGTTCCCCGATGGATCTCAATTCCTAATTTTTCCTGAATCATTTTTGCAACAATACTCGCCTTTGTTGCCTTCTCATACTCCTCAGGTTTTTTTGTCAACTGCTCAATAACTGCAAGTTCCTCAATCTCGCATTCCTTATTTTTTATTCTCTTCCTGTATTCATTTCGAATCTTTCTCGCATCATCCTCAATATTTTTGAGAAGATATTCAACTATTTTTCTCTGGGCATCCTTCACAATCTTTGGATAATCTTTCCTTATATACTCAATACCTGTTGCAATTATTTTATCATCAACAAGATGAGCGTACTTCTTCTTTGTCCAGTAAACTCCACGCTTGGCAATTCTCTCAATTTCAATGTTCAGGGGGAACTCATCGTTGATTTTCCCCACAATCTTATCCACATTCCTGCCAATAAACTGTATCCCATCGGTATCTATGTAAATTACATCCCCGCCCATTTTCTCAATTATTTTCTCCACATTTTTTATATAATATCTTGCAAGAGATGCAATCAACTCCGCTGCATTTCTGTTGTAATAAGATGCACCATCCCAACCCATGTATCCATACATGGCATTTGCAATTACTTTCAATGCCCTCTGCTCAGAATCCTTCTTCTTGTCATATTTTTTCTTTATCTCTTCCTTTATCTTCAATCTCTTACTCAAAAAATTATCTATGAGGGATGGAATTACTCCCTTCACATCTCTCCTTATTTTATGAGTTATTCCCTCAATATTTACCTCCTCACCATCAATATCCACTGTTTCTGGACTTATATTCCACTCTTTGATTATATTGGGATACATACTCTGAAAATCAAGATATACAACATTCTCATAAACTCCCGGCTCTTTGAGCCAGACATAACCACCCTCATACGCCCTCTTTCCACCAATTCTCATCTTCTTTATTTTTCTCTTTTCCATCTCTCTTGCCACTATGGCATCTACAAGTTCTCCAATTGTCATCCTCACCTGCTGCCCCAGGGGAATTCCGGATATTTTAGAGATACTCTCTTCAAATGGTATTATTTCATCGGCAATTTTTTTCACAGTGAATATGTATTTTTCAAGATAATCTCTCAAATCATCACGGGAGATATCCATCAGCCTGTATTCTGGAATTCTCTCAAACTTCAATCCAAGCGCATCCGCTAATTCATCAATCTCCTTTGTGGGCAATCTTGGAAAATCTCGCCATGCTACTGCGAATAAATCTATATTCTCGCGACCCTCAATTTTAGTCTCCTTCAGGATTATGCCTCTAAAATACTTACCCGATATTTTTATATTTTCTCCCCCTCTTCCAATATTTATATCAATACCCAGTTTTTTACCCCTTTCCATCAGATATGGGAAATCTTCATAGTCTTGCTTGAAACCTATCACCCTATCTGGCTCGTAATCCCTGAAAATTTTTAAAAATTCTTCTATAATTTCCCTCTCATCACCTTCAAGAATTCTCATTTTATCCGTTTCAACCCCAAGCATAATAATTGGGTCCTTTTTCGGGTCTGGATATCCATACTCCGAATGTCTCAAAATTTTGAAATAGAGGTTTTTCATACCTCATTATCTCATCCTATTTTTAAATTTTTCTTCTCTAAATCTTTATCTTCCGTTTCTTTCACTCCCCCCTGTAATAATAATCATTAAATAGTAAGTCCATTATTTAGTTTTTATATGGCTGGGAGTGGATTTACACAAGATAACATAGACTCTTTATTCAAAGAGAGGCAAGTTCTTCTTATATCGGGTGAGCAGGGCATGGGAAAATCAACCATAGCCAGAAAAGTATATCAAAATTTGAAAAATGAAGGTATGCCAACATCTATGGTAAAATGCGAAAAAGAGAACATAACACCATATTCCGATTTGATAGCATTACTGGATAACATAGCACCGGATAAGGATTTTGGAGATTTGTTTAATCCAGCTGTGATTACAGGATATTTCATTATAGATAGCAGTGGCACTTTAGTGTCATCTGCCATAAAGGAAAATAAATCACTTGACAGCGATATATTTGCAGGTATGATAACGGCAGTTAAAGAGTTCATAAAAGATACCATGAACATGATAGGTTTTATGAAAGAATCTAAAGCATCTCCAGAGATAATAAGTTCATTTGGTTATACAATAATGGTATCCGGGCTTGGGAATGGATATGTGGCGTTCATTATAAATGGGCATCCCAGCGTTTCTCTTCTTACATTTGTGAAGAATTTTTCCTCCATGATATCATCAAGGTATGGAGCACTTATAAAAAATTGGGATGGTGGTGGGGAAAGGGTTACAGATATTCAAAAATTTCTGATAGAGAATCTCCGAGAGAATAAAAGATTTTATCCACGGAGAGGTGAAATACTTTCTGTTATTGCAAAAAACCTATCACTGATGGGAGATATATTTCTGATAGTGGATGATGCACACTGGATAGACCCTTCTTCACTGGATGTGCTTTCAAGTTTATCTGAGTGGGGCCTTGAAAATGTACATACACTATATCTGTTCAATTTCCAAAAAGCAAAAAAGCATCGTGGCTTTTATGCATTTATTAATCGTTATAATAGAGATATAATACCCCTACAGCCATGGAATACATCTACTGTTAGAAATATGTTGGTTGAAAAATTTGGTGAACAGCCGTGGATTGATGAACTATCATCTGTTATTGTGGAAAAGACAGGAGGTAAAGTTATACTTGTTGTTAACTTTATAGAGAAACTTAGGGAATATGGGATATTGAAGAAATTTGGAAACTCATATATACTCAATAGAAAGACCCTTGAAAAAATATCACCAATAACTTCCCTTCCCCAGATATGGGATGAGAAAATTGCAAAATTACCCATGGATACACGTAGGATGTTAAAGATTCTATCTGTTGTAGGTGATCTTATTTCAATGAATTTTGCAACTAGACTTCTCAGAAAGGATGAGATGGAAGTTATGTTCATCCTTGATCCAGCCATGGAACTTGAGATAATTAATGTTGATGATAAAGGCATTGTTTTCAAAAATCAGGGACTTAGAAAGAGTCTTTATAAATCAATAAATGATAATCAAAAGAGGGTATATCACAGAGCAGTAGCAAATCTTATGGCAGAGATGAAATATCCACCTTCAAAGGTCGCTTACCACTATTATATGGCAGGGGATAAAAATGCAATTGAATATTTGAGAGAAGCAGTTGCTGATGCGGAAAAAATCAATTCTTACCTTGAGATGTATAGATACTGTAAAATGGCCCTTGAATTATGTCCTGAGGACAGGTTCTATTTTTTGATTAAAAAATCTGAAGCATGCAATGTTTTAGGTTATATGGATGAATCCTTGAAACTATTGCAGGAGGCAGATAGTTACGCAACATCACACAATCAGTATCTAATGATTTTTCGAGATATCGCAGATGCATATTTCAGGCAGGGATATTACTCAAAAGTAGTTGATGAAGCAAGAAGATTTGAGGGAAAAGTTGGTGAAGAAAATCGTGCGTATATAACTCTTGAGTTATCTAGAGCCATGTGGAGACTTGGCAGGTTTGAGGATGGAGAGAGATATCTGAAAGAGATAATAAATACCAAAATGGATGATGAACTGGCAATGGAGGTTTACCGTCTTTATGGTGTTATTAAGACCTCCCTGAGAGATGAAAACACTGCTGAAGGATACTATATTAAATCACTGGATTATGCAAAGAAAATTGGAAATCTCTACGGAATGTCCGCCGCTTCCAACAACCTAGCGATAATTTATGTAGACAAGGGTGATATGGAAAGGGCTGAAGAATTTTATAGAAAAGCCCTTGAATACGATAAGAAAATGGGTGATTTAAGGGGTGCCTCCCTGGTGATGATAAATCTGGCGGAATTGATGATAACTAAAGGAAACTTAGACATGGCTGAGGAGATGTTCAGAGAAATTATTGATATTAAGAGCAGTATAGGTGATATGGAGGGGCTTGGCTTTGCACAGTATGGTCTTGGAGAAACACTGTTTTTAAAGGGTGAATATGAAGAGGCGTTTAATCACGCAGAGAGAGCAAGAAAAATTTTTGAGGATATAGAATTTAGGGAGGGTATTGGTTTTTCTGGTTTTCTTATAGCCAGATTGTTATTTATAATAGATAAAAAAGATGAGGCGTTAAGGTTGCTGGCAGAGTTAGTGAATTTATTCAGGGATTTGAAGGATGATGTCTCTGCTGAGCAAACAGAACTTCTTATGCTCACCTATAAACTCAAATCTGGAGAGAAAATAAATATACCACAGTTGGAAAATGAGGAGAACAATGAACAGTATTACTATCTTCTTTCAATAAAAAATATGATTGATGGACGGGTTGATGATGGTATTGAAAATTTAGAGATGTGCAGGGTTGAGGCAAAGAAATCCAAAAGTGCTCTTGGATACTTGTTTTATGAATTACTCATAAAAATTCTCAAAGGAATATGTGATAATTGCCTGTCAGAACTGAAAGAAAGAGGAGCAGGATATTATCTGGACGAAATACAATACATAAGAGGTTTGGTATATGGCAAACCATAATTTCCATAATGTCATTTAGTGATGCAGAAATTTTTGTATTGTATAGAAAAGATTTCGTCATGATTTTATATCATGTATTTGGATTTAGGGGGGATAAGAGTGGGTAAGCAAAATAATTTGCAGATGGCACACTTCTGAACTGCTGTGCATAAACGATAAGTTTTAATTACATAAAATCCATACCATATAAGGTGATTTGCATGCCCGAAGAGAACATTGATGAGATAATAGAGGATATTCTTAAAGGTGAAGAGAAGGGAGAAGAGGAAGAAGAAATAATGCCGGAGGAAGAGGAAATATATGAATGCCCAACATGCCATCATACCGTGCCAGAGGATGCAAAATTCTGTCCATACTGTTTCACGGTATTTGATGAAAGTGTTGATTATAAAATGATTCTAGAAACGATAATAAGGAAGATGAGGAAACCTTTACAAACAGCCATAAAGATGGGGATTGATGTATCAAATACGATGATGAATATTAAAAAAACAAAGGAATATGCACTGAGTAAAAATTATACAAAGGGGTATGAAACACTACAGAGTGCGTATGTGTTTTTAATAAAGGAGGTAATAGAAAATCTCAAGAATGAACTTGTAAAATATGAGGTATTAATTGGGCTTGATAGTGAGATAAGGGATATGTACAGCAAAGCGGGAACCTATTTGGATGAGTGGGATATTGAGAGTTTTATGCCCCTTTTTGAAGAAATAAAGAAGAAAAGCATGGAGGTATCAAAGGAACTGAAGGGATATCTTGAAAAATTAGAGAGTGTAGAGAATGCATTGAAAATAGCAAAAAACTTCAATATTGATGTAACAAAAAGTGAAAATATTATTGACACTGCAAAGGATATGGCTGAGAACAAGAAATATGGAGAGGCAAGTAAATTACTGGATGATGCGTTTACTCCAATTAAAGATGAGATTGAGGATGTGATTAAAAAATTCCTGACAATGATAAAGAATGAAGTAATGAGGGAAAGTTACTCAGGAAAGACTACTACTAAAAAGATTATAAAATTGGTCAGGGAGATCAAAATTCATTTAGATGAAGGGGATTATGTGAAGGTTTTAGAGAGAATAGATAAGATATCCAAGGAAATATCAGAGTAGTAGGGAGATAATCAGACCTGCAAGTGCCCCGGCATTTAGGTAGGGAAGTCCAGGCTGTGGTTTCCCTGTATTCACCATAACCGCAAGAAGAAGCATTGTTAAAAGTGAGCCAGCAAGGGTGAATAACGCACTTATGAATCCAAAATTTCTTGCTGCGGAAATTACAAGAATGCTTGGAATCAAAACATCGCCATATCCCATGTAGTATGCTTCCCTCTCCTCCTTTTCTCTATTCTTACTTATTCCTTTAACTTTTTTAAATGAGAAATCTGATTTTGATGGCACTACAAAAAGAGCGGGTAAGTTATATTTTATCACATTATCAGCAAGAGAAATCATATGCTTTGTCTTGTAGACAGAAATTGCATCATAGATTGCAAGAATACTCAAAAATATCACTATGGGGAGTATTCCGAGGGATATACCAAGAATCAGTGCAATTCCAACAGTTACAAGTATGCCAACAATATCCACCAAATACCACTCTGGATTTTTTATGAGCAATACAGTTATTATTATCGCAACTGCAAGGGAAATAACATCATAAAATGGAATCCAGAAATACAAAAATATGGGAATAAGTGCATACCACATTGCCCAGGCAATGGAGAAATAAAATATGCCCTTCAGGAGATTTATTTTGCTCTTCTTGGCGATGTAGAGAATAACTGCTGTAATAGCAATTATGTATATGGAATAATAAACCGCTATCCATGGATTATTCCCCTGTGTTCCCATTGAACCCTCATACATCATTCTGTAGGCTGGAAGGAGAATCAATGCCAGTAAATTTGCAATTATGAAAATCATAATCATATTTATCTGTGAAATTGTCTCATTCTTCATTTTTTATTCCTCCTGTTATACTCACATTTTATATTTGGGCAGAATTTCCAGTCCCTTCTTCCCTTTCTTCTCAATATTAAAAGAGGTGCCCCACAATAAGGGCACACTTCTCCAGTGGGTATAATTTCACCTTTCTGAGGGAGAGAATATGTCACATTACATTTTGGATAATTTGAGCAGCCGAGAAATCTCTTTCCATTCTTTGACTGCCTTATTATTAAATCACCACCACATTTTGGACATTTACCAACCACATCCTTTTTCTTGTTATACTCGCATTTTGAATCCAAACATCTTATTTCCGGGCTCTGCCCTTTTCTTATTATCTTTATGAGGGGAAGACCACAAATTGGGCACTTCCTATCAAGAAATTCTATCTTTCCCGTCTTTGGAAGATTAAAAAATTTCTTATTCTCTCCCTCACAGATTACCAATCTCTTTCTCTCATAATAAACCAATTTTCCTCCATCACAAACTCCGATTTCGTATTTCATTGACTCTTTTATTTTTTCTCTAACATCTCTTCTCTGAGAGTTAAGTTTTTCCAGAATTTTTATAAGCATTTCCTTTGATTCCTCAATCACTTTCTCCTTATTCATATTTCCTTCCGATATTTTATCCATATCAATTTCCAGTTTTGCAGTCATATCTGGCTTAACAACATCCACCTCGTTGTTTTTTAAACTTTCAATTATTGCAATGCCCAGTTTTGTAGGAGATATTGTTCTTCCCACAACATAGCCCCTGTCATAAAGTTTCTGGATTATCTCAGCCCTCGTGCTCTTTGTTCCCAAATTCAGTTTTTCCATTTCTTTGATTAGCGATGATTGAGTGTATCTTGGAGGTGGTTTTGTCTCCTTCTCATCCATTCTTATATCCCTCACTCTAATTTTTTCACCGATTTTCAAATCTGGGATATTGGAGAATTTAAATTTGTAGTAGGGATAATACTTAAGCCAGCCCTCATCTTCAACCTCCCTTCCAATTGATTTGAATTTTTCCCCCCTAACATCCACTATAACAACTTTTTCACGATATTTTAAATCTCTTGCTAATGTTGCAAGAAATCTTCTGACAATCAACTCGTATATTACTCCTTTTTCTCCTTTTATTTCTCCCCCTCTTGTTGGGACTATTGGTGGATGGTCCTTGCTCTCTTTCTTTCCCCTCATAGGATATTTTCTCCTCTCCCCCCTTAATTTTTTTATCTCCTCGCCAAACTTTGTTTTTTCAAGCGAATTTAGAATGGCATTTATGTTCAAACTTTTAGGATAAACTGTATTGTCCGTTCTTGGATAACTTATGTAACCAGCCATATATAAATCCTCTGCAATTCTCATTGCCCTCGCTGCCGAAAAACCCAGTTTTGTTGCTTCACTGAGGAATTCTGTTGTGTTAAATGGAACTGGCGGAAGAATTTTTTTATCTTCTACTTTCAAATCTTTTACAAATCCATCTTTTTCTCCCCTGATTTTTTCCATTATCTTCTCCACATCCTCCCTGTTCCAGAATGGGTTATCTATATGATTTCCTTTAAAAATTCTTCTTTTCATGAATTTACCTGTAATTTCCCAGTATTTTTTTGGCTTGAAATCTTTTATTTTCTCCTCTCTCTCAACTATTAACGCAAGGGTCGGTGATTGAACTCTTCCCACACTTAAAAAATCCTTTCCTCTCTTTCCAGACACTATTGACATGAACCTTGTCAGTGAGGCACCCCATGCCAGATCTATTTCCTGCCTTGCCTCTGCTGCACTTGCGAGATTATAGTTTATATCAACGAGATTTTTAAATGCTTTAATAATATCGTTATGAGTTAATGCACTGAATTTTGCTCTCTTAACTCTGAATTTTTTCCCATATTTTTTCTCTATTAAACTTAATGCTTCAATACCTATTAACTCTCCTTCTCTATCGTAATCCGTGGCAATTATTATTTCATCCACATCCTTTGCAATTTCCCACAGGAGTTTTATTATTCCCCTTTCCTTATTTATCTTTCTTGGATTTGAATTTACAAGTTCTATAAGATTATCTATGTCCCATCTTTTGAATTTTTCCTCATAATCCAATTCAACAATATGCCCTCTTAGCGGGATAACATAGTAAAAATCATTTTCATCTTCCCACTCATAGTATATCTCTCTTCCTCTTCTGATTCCATTTGCTTTGCCATTTGAAAGTATTCCCGCTATTCTCTGAGCCGCATTTCTTTTTTCTGCAATTATTAATTTTTTCACCTGCACCAATATTCCATCGCCTTTAAAATACTTTCTCATAGCAACTGCAGTCAGTTGCACCAACAGAATGTGATACCTCACTTTGTTTGGTATCACCTTGGGGAGAATGTAAAAATGCCCGAGCCGGGATTTGAACCCGGGTCCGGGGCTGCCCGCATCCCCTTTGGGGGTAAAGCACCTTTTCTAAAGGGGCTTCCGCAGGCCCCTAGGATATCCAAACTACCCCACTCGGGCAGGAAAAGCATGATTATATCGTATTTAATCCTTAATGATTCCCCTTTTTGAATTGTATTTTTTTGGAAAAGTGTAATATACAATCTTGCCATATACCTCCGAAAATCAGGGATGAGAAAAATGAGGATTGGAATTATAGGATGTGGAAATATCGCAAATATAATTTCAAAAAAAATTAAAATTACTGCATCCTATGATATAAACGGAGAGAAATGCAGGAGATTAAATACTAAAATATGCGGGAATATTGAAGAACTTATTGCAAATTCAGATTTTATAATTGAAGCAGCAGCAGTTGCAGCAGTTAAGGAATATGCAGAAAAAATTGTGGAAAAAGGGAAAGATATACTTATAATGAGTGTTGGAGCATTAATTGATAATAATTTCAGGGAGAATTTAATTAAGAAGGCAGGGGAGAATAAGGTAAAAATTTACATTCCCTCAGGAGCAATAGGCGGAATTGATTTGATAAGTTCTGCAAGAGTTGCGGGGATAGATAGAATCATTTTGAGGACATACAAGAGTGCAGAGTCTCTTGGATTGAAAATATACGATAGGAAATTGATATTTAAAGGAAAGGCAAGTGAAGCCATACAGAAATTTCCAAAAAGCGTGAATGTATCGGTTCTTCTTTCAATTGTCTCTGGAATGGACATTGATGTTGAAGTTTATGCAGATCCGAATATAGAGAATAATATTCATGAAATTGAAATCCATGGTGAATTTGGAGAAGCGGAATTCAAGATAAAAAATAAGCCCTCAGAGGAAAATCCAAAGACGAGTTATCTTGCTGCATTATCTCCCATTTCAGTCATTGAATCTCTTGATGAACCACTCAAGGTGATATGAATGATTGAAGAAATTGAGAGATTGAAGAAGGAGAAGAAAGCGATAATTCTAGCTCACAACTACCAGCGTCGTGAGGTGCAGGAAATTGCAGATTTTGTGGGAGATTCTCTTGAACTTGCAAGGAAGGCAACAAAGATTGATGCGAATATAATCGTATTTGCAGGTGTGGATTTCATGGCTGAGACTGCAAAGATTCTCAATCCAGATAAAAAAGTTCTAATCCCGAGCAAGATTGCGACATGCGAGATGGCAAAATTTTTAACTCCGGATATTATTGATAAATATCGCAAAAAATATCCAGATGCGAAGGTTGTTCTCTATGTCAATTCCACAGCAGAATGCAAGGCAAAGGCAGATATAATGTGCACATCAGCCAATGCTGTTCATGTTGTTAATTCTCTTGATGCTGACACAATTTTATTTGGACCTGATGCAAATCTTGCATACTATGTTTCAAAAAATACGAATAAAAAAATAATACCTCTGCCCCTCAACGGGCACTGCTATGTCCACACTAATTTGAATGTTGAAAATGTTCGTCGTGATGGAATCTTGATGGTTCATCCAGAATGTCCTCCAAAATTGCAGGAGATTGCCGATGTTATAGCAAGCACGGGGGGAATGGTGAAATATGTTGCAAAAAGCAGGGAAAAGAGATTCATTGTTGCCACAGAGCGAGATATGGTTGAGAGATTGAAAAGGGATTATCCCGATAGAGAGTTTATCCCAGCATGGGAAAATGCAATATGTTTAGGAATGAAGCAGATAACTCTTGAAAGAATTTATAGAAGTTTGAAAGATGAAATTTACGAGATAAATGTTCCCGAAGATATTGCAAAAAATGCCAGAAAAGCAATAGAAAGAATGCTGGAGGTATCCTGATGTTCTGGAAGATTTACAACGAGGATAATATATTTGGCGATATAACAACAGAAAATATAATACCGAAGGATTTGAAAATAAAGGCGAAGATTATAGCGAAGGAAGAATGCATACTTGCCGGAATAAATCATATCAGGGAGAATTTGAAAAAATTGGGTATAGAATCCTCCGGGATGGAAGATGGAATATTTGCGAATAAAGGGGATGTTGTTTTGATTCTTAATGGCTCTGCACGGGAGATTTTGAAAGCAGAAAGAACAATTTTAAATATTCTTGGGAGAATGAGCGGAATTGCCACGGAGACAAGAAGGATTGTTGAAAAGGTGAAAAAAATAAATCCAAATGTCAGGGTATCTTGCACGAGAAAAACTTTATGGGGCTATCTGGATAAGAAAGCAGTGGAAACTGGTGGGGGAGACACACATCGCTGGAATCTTGGAGATATGGTTCTCATAAAGGACAATCATATTAAACTTGTTGGACTTGAAGATTCAATAAAAAGAGCAAAAAAGGTGAGTTTTACGAAGAAAATTGAAGTTGAAGTTGAAAATGAAGAAGATGCAATGAGAGCAGCGAAGATGGGTGTGGATATTATTATGCTTGATAACATGAATGCTGATGATGTCTGCAGTATATCAAATAAGTTGAAAAAATATAATGTGCTTGTGGAAGTATCTGGAAATATAACCCCTGCGAATATTGAAGAGTATGCAAAATGCAATGTTGATATAATTTCAATGGGTTATCTAACCCATTCCTCACGGGCGATAAATTTTTCCCTTGAAGTTGAGGATTTAAGGTAATAATGCCACTCTCCATGATACAGAATTTGAAGACCGTAACTTAAAGCGATATCATCATTTTCTTCTCCCTTCATTGCTAAAATTCCAAAGTTTTTTAGAGTTTGAGAGGCGAGATAGAATATGTATCCAATACTTATTCCGATTTTTTCTGAATCTACAATCCATGCGTTAAAAGAATTCAGGGGAATGAATATTGCCTTCATGTTTATTTTTATGCAATTCTCATATTCTTCACATTTTTCATCCGTGCATTTCACATTTCCATATTTTTTTATCTCCTCTATTTCCTTTAAAAATTCGCATGGTGAAACAAGGAAATCCATTTTTTCATCGGTTATAAATCCAATCAATTTTTTGATTTTTTCATCCATATTTTCCGTATTTCATTTTTCTTATTAAAGATTCCTCAAAATAGTAAATATAAAATCTATAATTGATATTATGCCCTGTGTACGATGTAGTGGTAATTGGCGGTGGACCTGCAGGGATGGCTTCGGCGATTGAATCCAAAAGGCATGCGAAAAAGGTTGCAATAATTGAAAGAAATGAATATCTTGGCGGAATTTTAATGCAATACATCCACAATGGATTCGGAGTTCACTACCTCAAAAGGGATCTGACTGGACCAGAATTTGCAAATTATCTAATTGATTTTGTGAAAAAAGAGGAAATTGATGTATTTTGCGATACTCATATAATCTCGGTGGAGAAAAATAGGAATTTCATAATTAAGAGTTCAAGGGGAATTATAGAATCAAGAAGTATAGTTTTTGCAACCGGGTGCATGGAAAAAACAAGATACATGCTCAACATACCGGGAGATAGACCATCGGGAGTCTTCACAGCAGGCACTGCTCAGGCATTTATTGACTTATACGGTTATCTTCCAGGTAAGCGAGTTGTTATTTTTGGTTCTGGAGATATTGGACTAATTGTTGCAAGAAGATTTGCAATGGAAGGAGCAGATGTTATTGGGGTGTATGAAATTCTTCCCTATCCCGGTGCTCTTCCAAGAAATATTACCCAGTGTCTTGATGATTACAAGATCCCCCTCTATTTAGAGCATACCATTCTTGAGATAAGGGGGAGGAGGAGGGTTGAGGGTGTTGTTGTTGGAAAGATAAAAAATGGAAAAATCATTGAAAAAAAATTTGTTGAATGCGACACTGTGATAATTGCAGCAGGGTTAATTCCTAATAACAAGATTCTGAAGAATATGGGTGCAGAGATTGACCCAAGAACAAAAGGTCCAGTGGTAAATGAATTTCTGGAAAATTCAATAAGGGGAACTTTCTCCTGTGGCAATTCCTTAGTTGTGAATGACCTTGTTGATTATGCCGTTTTCCAGGGAGAAATTGCAGGGAAATACGCATCTTTGTATGCGATGGATGCCCTTCCCCAAAGAAAATTTTTCAGAATCAGACCTGGAAATGGGATAAAATTTGTAGTCCCACAAAAAGTGAGTGGCAAAGAGGATGTAAATTTAATTCTCCGTGTTGAAAAACCATACAATACAGCGAAAATCAAATTGGGGAAAGTAGAAAGAAAATATAGATACTTGAATCCTGCAACAATGGTATTCTTCAATCTTCCCATGGGAGAAATTGAAAAAGATGAAACAATATTTGTGGAGGAGATAAAATAGGACAAAATTAAGGATGCAATAAGAGAACTATCAAAACTGAAAATCAAAAGTGATGTGAAAATTGGTGATATT
>CAZVSZ010000014.1:13519-17919 GCA_964630095.1 uncultured Thermoplasmata archaeon
AATAAGAGAACTATCAAAACTGAAAATCAAAAGTGATGTGAAAATTGGTGATATTGTGGCTCAAATCTACAATACAGATATAATTGTAACTCGTATTTAGTTACAATAGTTCCAGATGAGATTTTTGAAGAAAACTTTATATAGTTAATTTGCATATACATACATAGGGTATACGAATTGTATACGCTCATATATCACGATGACGCCCCTCCTCCCCTTTTTCTTCGTTTATTATTTTTTCAATTCTCATGAGATTCAGAAGTTCATATCTATGGATTGTAATCAGAGATCTGAGATAAAGATGCACAACAGGGATTAAATCTTTATCCACATTCACATCTTCCATAGCCATGATTTTTTCTATATATTCACTTATTTTTTCATCATTCTTTGACATTTCCATGAACCACCTTATTGGGGAGAGATATGCTATTATCTCCGCCTCTCTCTCCTCCAAAATCTCCTGCTCTTCCTCCTTTTCTATTATTTTCTCATAATTTTCTATTTTCTCGTTTGCATTTTTAATCCATTCATCCCATATCTCCATATCCTCTTTATCCATTAAAGAACCTCCTTACATCGGATACTATATCCTCACTGCAAATTGCAGGAATATTTTCTCTGAATTGTATCACCCTTTTATCAAGAATTATTGCAACTCCTCTATCATCCTCGCTTCTTATCAATCTGCCAATTGCTTGCCTCATTTTGATTTCTGCTGGCATCTTGAATACATAATCCCATCCATTTCCCAATTTATAATCATAATATCTCTCTAATGCCTTAACTCTCGCTGTGGGTTTTGGATATGGTATCCCTGCAATTACCACAATTTCCAATTGTTTTCCGGGAAAATCAAGTCCTTCTGAGAGGCGACCTCCAAATACCGATAATATTGAACCTCCCTCCCTTCTGAATTTGTCAACCATATCAAATAATACATGCTGCTTCATGCCCTTTTCCTCCACTAACGAATCCAGTGATACGATATTCATAATCTTTTTTAGGATTGAATACGAGGGAAAGAATATTGCCGTGTTTTTCCCAATTTTCAGTATTTTTTCTATGTATTTTCCGATTTTCTCTATGTTATCATCCACCTCGCTATACCTTGTTGTTGTATCCTTCACATAGAATATTTTGAGGTTTTTATCCGAAAATGGAGATTTGTATCTCCTGAGCATAGCATCCCTTGGGAGATTGAGAATATCCCTGTACTCTCTCAATTTGAGAGTTCCAGACATGTGTACTGAAGAGTGAACATTTCTGAATATATCGGTTAGGAGAGACGGATCCAAACAGAATACCTCTATCTCTGGTATTTTTCCCCATTTTATAAGGCGGAGATACTCATAGGAGTATGATTTTTTCCACAAATAGAGAAAGTTACCAGCATGATAAATATATGAGCGGGGAAGTCTTTTTCTCTTCGCCTTCTCTTCTTTTATGCTCTCTCCAATTCTTACCAGTTCCTCCCCAAGTTTATGAATATCGTTTATTCCAATTTTCATCATTTTTGCAATTCTCTCCTCAAACTCGTAGGGGGGAATAATACCATCCTCATCTTCCACAAATTTTTTCATATCGTATATCCCCTCTTTCAAATACTCTGCAATATCCATACAATTGTTATCCATTATCACAGGGTTATCATAATCCATGCATTCATTTTCCATCATTTCAAGGGAGTTTATGCTCAATTCTTCGCTTCTTAACTCTCTTGCAAAATCTGGAAGGTTATGAGATTCATCTACAATAAGGATTATATTTCCCAACTCGGAATTCATTCTCTCCAGTAAGATTCTGCGCATAAATGGAAGGAGAAAATAGATATATGGAGCAACCACAATTAGAGCATTCTCCAAACTATCTTTTATAGCCTCGTAGGGGCATATTTTTTTATTGTATCCAAATTGAAATACTTCTTCGGTGGTATGCCCCTCTTCAATATAATTCATAATATCTTCCTTCTTTTTAAGATAATTGGCATAATAGATACAGGAATCCTCCTTTCCATTAATTACATCTTTTTTGAGTTTTGAGCATAGTCTTGATAACTCTTCTGCTGTTCCTTCCTTTAATTCTTCATCTTCCTTAACAAGAGGACATAAATTTGTTCTTCCCTGCAAGGCAGATATTCTCACATTCAATTTCTTTGCCTCTTCAACAACCTTCATCTCCTGAGAATTTGTTCTGACAAGATAAATTATCTTTTTATCATGCTTTATTGCGTAATTAACCGCAGGGTATAATGCTGATATCGTTTTTCCGAATCCCGTGGGAGCCTCTATTATTATATGCCCTCTAAAATTTAGTACCTTTTCTATGTCTTCAACCATCCTGCGCTGGTCCTCCCGGAATCTGTAGGGGAACTTCACAGTGGATGAGCTCTATCAATCTAATAAACTTTTTCCAATTTCGGAGAGAGATTTTTTATACTCTTATGAATATCTTCTTGATATGAAACTCACCCAGTTCCTCTTAAATGAATTGAAAAGCAGAGAAGCAAAGATTCTTATTTTTACTTTTATCATCTCGTCCATATATGTTCTCTCCTTTCCCTATCCATGGGGTGAAGGTGCCCCGAATCCAAATATTCCTGTTCATACACCCCAAAAGGAGTCATGGCAGATACCCATGTGGAGCGGTGGAACAATCCCGGATGAGAACGCCTATTTCCAGTGGGCGTGGATTTATTATAAAACTAAAAAAACATATGTACCCATTGAAGATATAGGTCTGGATAAAATACAGCACTTTAATTTCATTATTGGAAACTCATCCCATAACTCTTATTTTATGAAGATTGTCGTTTCACAGATTGAGGAAAAATGGGAATCAAGATTCAGAAATGTCACGCTCGTGGTTTATAACGGGCTCAATTCTGGAATTTCAAATATCCATGTGGATATAATGGATAAAAAAACGGGGGATATTATACAGGGAGTTACCAATGAAAGCGGGAAAATGAAAATTGGATTGCATCCCGGATTTTACAGAGCAAATGCCTATATGGATGATAAAATCCTGAGTTTTGATTTCACAACAAATTTTCCAAATTTAGATTACCCCATATTATCATACCCATCTCTTGAAAATTTTTCTGGCGGAGAGGCAACAGTGAAAATTCATGTTGACCACTACCTGAACAAAAATCTCTCTGGAGTTGAAATATACAGCGGGAGATGGAAAAATTCCAAACCGATTGGATATACCGATAAAAATGGAAATTTTTATTTTCATGCCCAAACTGGAAAAATATATGATATAACAACAATAAAAAGAACATATCATATATCTCCTCCAGTTGGCTCTGTGGTAGTTTATGTCAACGGGAAATATGCCCTTGCCAATAGATGGGCTCCTGGCTATTCTTATCTGATTATTCCTTTCTATCTCTCTGGATTGGTGAATTTTATTACGATTTTCACATTCTTCATAGGTAGTATATCGGCATATATACTAGCAAGGAGGCTTTATAACAAGAAAATCGCATTCTATTCTACATTTCTCTTTATGGTATCTTCTCTCGGGCTCATGATGCTCTTTTCAAGGGGTATGGCTGATTATGCTACAATGGCATTTTCCACATTTGGCATTATGCTGCTTATTGAATCCATCCCAAAGAAGAAAAATGAGAAAATAATCAATCCCATTTTGGGTTTTTTAGGCGGTCTATCCCTTGGATATTCTGTAATAATAAGGTATTCTACAGTCACCGTTATCCTTGCTCCCATAATATATTTTGTTGTTAGATTGATAAAAAACAGGAAATCGGTGAGATTTAAAAAAGAACTCCTCTCCTTTTCATTTTTCCTAATTGCTTTGATTCTTATGGGATTGCTCCTCATGTCCTATAATACTGCATTATTTGGAGGTCCTTTAAATAGTGGGTATCAGATGAGCCACAGGGTTGAATTCACAAATGGAAATGCAACTGTGGAAACTCCGAAAACAAATATGTTTGAAAAGTATTTCCACCCTTCCATAGATGCAATAAATAACATATTTGAGAGAATTTTACCGCAACTTTTCATTCTTCTTCCCACATTGTTTATTGCACCTCTTGGTTTTTTCCTTGATTGGAGAAAAAATAGAACATGGATGCAATTCTTCTGGGGCATCCCCACAATTCTCATCTACATGCAGCTCACATGGGTTGGTCATGTTCCTTACGAGGATATGCGATATTTTTTACCCATTCTCCCTCCAACCGCAATACTTTCAGGATTTGCAATAAATTATATGATTGATAGAAACAATAAAAGCCTCACTTTAATTTCTCTCCTCCTGCTTTTGCTCCTTGGATTTGTTTCATCATTCTTTGCAATAAACTGGCAATTACACAGAAGGGAGTTCAGCGGGATTATGTGGAGAAATCCACCAATTTATGTGTTTCT
>CAZVSZ010000015.1:0-16757 GCA_964630095.1 uncultured Thermoplasmata archaeon
CAAGTTTTTCATTGTACTTTCTCCAGCTAAACATGTTTTCATAATGCATATCTTGTATTTCATGTTTACTCTCCCATTATGCGACAAAGCAGAAAAACATCAAATCATGGCTCCCATGTGCAAATGTTTTTATTCCTCTTTTCCATCCTACTCTGAATGAAAGAAGAGAGTAAGGAGGAATTGAAATCCACCACAAAGGATATAATAATCTCTGTTTTGGTAGTTGGAGTCATATTTCTCTTACTTTATGCTTATTCCCAAGTATGGCCCCCAATAGTTGTGATTGAATCTGGAAGCATGCAGCACGGAAGCGATTCTCATATTGGAACAATTGATACAGGAGATATCGTGCTTGTGAAAAAGGTATATAGCCCCGATGATATAACGAGTTATGTTGAGGGAAGAATGAAAGGATATCAATCGTATGGGGATTATGGAGATGTCATAATTTACAATTATAATGGGGAATCAATAATTCATAGGGCAATTCTCTATCTGAAGTGGGATGGACATGGTTGGAAGATAAGGGGATTTGAGAATGGGAAATATCCCTCTTGGCTCTATGTTGATAAAGACCAGATAACTATATACAATGTAGGTTATAAAAAGAGCATGATAATAATCCATACCGATATGCAGCATCTCAATCCCAAAAATGTAGGGGATGAAGGATTTATAACCATGGGTGACCATAATCTTGCCACTTATGGTTCAACTGCTTACGATCAGAATGGAGCAGATGGATTCCTGCCAATATGTCCAAAATTGGTGAATTATGATATGATTGTTGGTGTTGCACAGGGCGAATTACCATGGTTTGGAGCATTAAAACTTTATTTTACAGGAACAAATATAAATGAAATCCCTCCAAGCACAAATATAGATTTGGGGATATCCATTGCAGGTATAATTGCAGCATCATTTATTATTGATTACTGTATGGATAACCGTGAGAAAATAAAGAAATTTTTCAAAGAAAAATTTAGAAAATTTAAAAAATCAGAAGAATAATTTTTTCTGAGAAGCGAGTTTCACATTTTCCAGTTCTCCAAGATATTCATCCTTGAGAAGTATATTCTTTGCCTCCCCAGATGGTAATGATAATTCTATTATCTTTGTTCTTCCATATCTGCCAAAGGATTTGACCTTTGCATTTACTAATCCAAGCATATCCATCTCGGAAATCAAATCTGAGATTCTCCGCTGAGTTAGAGGAGTTATTGATATTTTCCTGCATAATTTTCTATAGATATCATAAACCTCACCTGTTGTGAGGGCTTCCTTTCCAGATTCCTCATTTAAAACAATTGATAAAAGTGTCAACTTTGAATGGAGTGGCAGTGTTTTTATTGCTTCTATAACACAATCCATCTCAATTTTGTTCTTTGCCAGATAAACATGATTCTCAGTTACTATATCGCTGTTCTCTCTCTCTGCGATCTCTATTGATATCCTCAACAAATCTATTGCTCTCCGAGCATCTCCATGCTCCTGTGCTGCTATGGCTGCACAAATTTTTATAACATCATCACTTACAACCCCCTCATTTACCGCAATTTCCACACGCTCACGAAGTATATCCTGAAGTTGAAAAGCATTATAAGGTGGGAAAATCATCTTCTCCTGAGTTAATCTGCTCTTCACTCTTGAATCCAAAAGGTCTGTAAATTTCAATTCATTTGAAATCCCTATTATACTCAACTTTGCATTTTTCATTACATCATGGAGATGAAGTAATTTATAGAGAATATCATCACCACTCTTGGCAATTAATTTATCAATCTCATCCAATATTACAATTGCAATGCCTTTCCAAGAATCTATTTTCTCTTTAACTGTGTTAAATACCCTGTCCATCGGCCACCCCGTGAATGGTATTCTCTCATCCCATTCGTTAATGAAATGATTTCCAATATTTTGCAGAACAGAATATGGAGTATCAACAGTATCACAGTTCAGATATATTGTTTCTATTTTACTCTTTCCATACACCTTCTCTGCATTTTTTAGTTCTCTTGAAACATACCTTGCAACTGCTGTTTTTCCAGTACCTGTTTTTCCATATATGATTATATTTGAGGGCTTCTCGCCCTGTAATGCAGTTACTAAAATTTCTGCTAATTTATCTATCTCCCCCTCTCTATGAGGTAATTTTTCAGGTAGATAACCAGGGTATAAAGCCTCCCTGTTACCCCTGAATAGCGTATTTTTCCTGATATGCCTCTCAAATATATTCATTTGCATAAATTTCCACCTGAAGCAAAGGTTAGCATGTCTTTCAAGTAGAAAAACATTTTTTTATCAACACCTTTACCAAAATCATTATATCTCCCTTAATACCCCATCATTTCCACTGGAAAAATCATTTATCAAAATCCTTAGGTTATTTACAAATTTCTCGCTCATAAGAAATTTCACATGGAGATAATCTCCAATTTCCAAATATTCAATTTTTCCGTAATCTCTTATGTAATTCAGAACAGAATCAATTTGCGATTTCGTTAATATTTCAAATCTCTTCAACCCTGCTTCTCTCTTTATTCTTTTAATTAAGTTATCTATTCCTTCCCCCGTTTTTGCAGATACAAAAACTGCTTCTCCAATCTCGCTCACCAGTTGCATTTTTTCATCTAACTCATCTGCAATATCAATCTTTGCTATGACAGGTATAACTTTTCCCTTTACTTTCCCTCCTAAAATATCTATACTCACTTTCATCTTTCTTTCAAATTCTTCAATGGAATCACTTCCATCAAGCAAAAGAAGAACAACATCCCCATTGTATATCTCCTCCAAGGTGGCTTCAAAGGAGCCTATCAGCCATGGAGGCATGTCTTCAACAAATCCTACAGTGTCTGTTATAAGTATTCTTTCCCTTCCCAATTTTGAGGTCTTGGTGCTCAATGTAGAGAACATTCTATCTTCAACTATCATATTGCTATGGGTTAATGAATTTAACAGTGTGCTCTTTCCAGAATTCGTGTATCCTGCAATTCCCACAAGGATATATCCTCTCCTCCTCCTCATTTTTCTTCTTTCTTCCCTATGTATTCTCATCTTCTCCAATTTTTTCTTTATTCTGCTCATTCTTTTTTTAATCATCTCATAATAATCAGATACCTCATACTCTCCTCCTCCCATCCATCCAGCATGCTCTCCTGCCCTTATATGGTGTATCATCTCTTTAACATACGGTATCTCATATTTCAACCTCGCATATTCAATCTGAAGCATTGCTTCCCTGCTTCTTGCCCTATCTGCAAATATATCTATAATTAATTTAATCTTGTCATTTACCTCAACTCCAAGTTCTTTCTCAAGATTGTACCACTGTGAGGACTTTAATAATCCATCAATTATCACCCTATCCACTTCGTCAATCATATCCTTTATCTCTGAAACTTTTCCCTTTGTTATATAAAATCTTGGATTATTTCCCTCTTTAAATTCTACAATATCCACAATTTCATAACCCAGCGATTTCACAAGATTTATAAATTCCTGTGAATTTTTCCTCTTTACTATAATGACCTTAGGCATTTTTCCAATTCCCCCAATAGGTATATTGAGCCTGTGATAACAATTCTCTCCTCGTTTTCAATCGCAAATTTCAAAGCATCACATGAATTTTTTATTCCCTTAATCCACAAAAAATATTTTCTTGCATTATTCTCCAATTCGCTTAGAGGGGTTTTTCTTTTATAATCTATCTCAGTAAGAATTATTCTCGTAGATACTTCTTTCAAAATTCTTAAGGTTGAATCTAAATCCTTATCAGATAACATTGAGAACAGGAATGTTACTGGCTGGATTCTCAATCTTTTTATGATATTTACCATTTCTCTCATTCCCGCAGGATTATGAGATGAATCAAATATGAGCAATGGCTCTTTCATCTTCACCTCAAATCTATCTCTCCATACATTTCTCTCAATTCCCCTTTCTATATCATTCCCCGTGATATTATAATTTTCACTGAGAATCTCAGCCATCCTCACTGCCACAAGAGTATTTACAACCTGATAATTTCCTGTAAGTGCATTTTTTATTCTGTATTCCCTCACAGGTGATTTTGCTTTGAACTCTATACCATTTAAATTCATCTCAAAATTTTCAACTTCAAATTCATCATTTACATTATGATATTCTGTCCCCTTTCTCTCTGCAATATTTTTTATTATTTCCACTGCCTCTCTTTTTCTTTCTCCAACAACCACTGGCACATTTTCTTTTATTATCCCCGCCTTCTCCCTTGCAATATCCTCAATTTTATCTCCAAGTATCTTTGTATGCTCTTTATCCACCGTGACAATGGCAGTAATATCCGGATTTATAATATTGGTTGCATCTAATCTCCCTCCAAGGCCAACTTCAATTATACCAAAATCAATATTTTTATCCCTGAAATACCTGAAAGCCATTCCTGTTGTAACTTCAAAGAATGTGGGATTTCTCTTCTCCCCTGCTAATTTTTCTATGGTTTTCCTGTAATCTCTCACAAAATTCACTATATATGAATCTTCAATTTCTCTATCATCCACAACTATCCTTTCATTGAATCTCTCAATGTGAGGGGATGTATATAATCCACATCTGTATTTTCTCTTCATTATTGAATAAAGCATGGAGCATACTGAGCCTTTCCCGTTTGTGCCAGTAATGTGAGCATAATTTAACCCATCCTGGGGATTTCCAAGGTTTTTCACAAATTCTTTCATAACGCTCAAATCCATCTTCATCCCGAATCTTCTCAGGTTGTAAAGATACTCTATCTCTGGAATTTCCATAGAATATGGTAGATAAACCATTATTTAAATTTTCTCTAACCTGTAAGGTCTGCCCTTCCCCCATTTTGGGCAAAGCAATGGAAAACTTTATAATTTGTATTGCCATGCAACTTTATGAGGAAATTGAATCTTGAGGATATGTATAAAATAAGAGTGGCTGGAGATCCACGGTTAAAAAATGGAAAAATTGCATTCGTTGTCGGGAAGATGAATAAAAAAGAGAATGATTATTTTTCAAAAATTTACATTTATGATGGAAAAGTGAGAGAATTCACTTCGGGAAATAAAGATTCATCACCAAGATTCTCACCCGATGGAAATTTCATTGCATTCTTATCAAAGAAAGAGAAAAAAACAGAGATAAAAATAATATCTCTCATGGGAGGGGAAGCAAAGAAAATAGGAGAGGTAAAATACGGAGTTCAGAATTTGAAATGGGATGGAAATTACCTGTATTTTATTTCTCCTTCTGTAAAGGAGGAGAAGGATGTGAAACATATTGAGAGAATTCCGTTCTACTTCAATGGAAAGGGATTCATTTATAATGCAAGAACTCATCTATTCAGGATAAATGTGAAAAATGGAAAAATTGAGAAATTAACCGATGGAGAATTCAATGTTGTTGCTTATGATGTGAGGGATGGAATAATCGCCTATGCAATATCTGATGATGAAGTTGAACCCCACATGCACACACTCTTCGTAAAGGATTCAAGGGGAACAAGAAAAATATCAAAGAAGAAGGCAAGCATAGAGGAGATAAGAATATCACCTGATAAGAAAAGAATAGCATTATTTCTGAAGTTCAGAGAGAAGAGTTTTGCGGAGCACAGCAAACTGCATTTTATATCCATAAAAGGAGGAGATTATGAGAAAGCATGCGATATTGACCTATGCTATGGAAATTCTCTAAACTCGGATATGCGATTCTTCTCGGGCAATGATTTTCAGTGGATTGATGATAATTCGATACTGTTCGTTGTCAGCAAAGGGGGTTACGCTCCAATTTATATCTATCATGATGGAAAATGTGATGAATATCTTGGAAATGTGAGCATTGAAGGATTTTATTATGAAAATGGGTCACTTGCCTTCGTCTCACAGGATTTCTTCAATCCACCCACTCTTTATCTCATGAAAGGAGATAAAATAAGGAGAATCACAAAATTCAACAGATTTATCAAAAATTTAGATTTGGGAGAGTTAAAAGATTTCAGATTCACGGCAAGTGATGGAGTGGACATAGATGGCTGGATTCTTGTTCCTAAAGGTAAAAGAAAATATCCAGCAATTCTTGAAATACATGGTGGTCCCAAAACATCCTATGGTTCAAGTTTCATGTTTGAATTCCATTATCTTAACTCGCTGGGTTTTGCAATAATATTCATGAATCCAAGAGGAAGTGCTGGGTATGATGAAAAATTTGCCATGGAAATTCAGGGGCACTATGGTGAGAGAGATTATAAAGATTTGATGGAAGGTCTTGAATTCATGCTCAGGAATTATCCAGTGGATAGGGATAAGATATTTGTAACCGGTGGCTCCTATGGTGGATTTATGACAAACTGGATAGTCGGTCACACCGATATATTCAGGGCAGCCGCAACTCAGAGAAGCATAAGCAATCAATTATCATTCTGGGGAACAAGCGATATAGGTCCATGGTTCAACAATGACCAGATTGGAAAGATGAAGGATTTGTGGGAAGATACAGAGCATTACTGGGATAAATCGCCATTGAAATACGCTAAAAATATAAAAACTCCACTCCTTATAATTCATAGCGAAGAGGATTATCGCTGCCCTATAGAGCAGGCTTATCAACTATTTTATGCATTGAAAATGCAAAGAAAAGAGACAAAGATGGTAATTTTCCCAGAGGAGAACCATGATCTGTCAAGGAGTGGAAAACCAAAGCATCGTGAAGAGAGATTAAGAATAATTGGAGAATGGTTCACTGAGCACATGAAATAATCATCTCAATTTTCCTGCAAGGATCCATGCACCTTTTTTCATTTCCACATCTTCGTAAGGTATTTCTCTCTCCTCCGAAATTATTTTCATTATTCTTGGAAGACAGAATGCACTTTGACAGGAGCCCATCCCTGCCATAGTTCTTCTTTTTACCCCTTCAACGGTTGTTGCTCCCCTTCTCACCGCCTCTCTTATCTCCCCTTCTGTTATTCCCTCGCAATCACAGACAATTCTTCCATATCTGGGATACTTCTTTCTGTATTTCTCCCATTTTTCTTTTTTCTTTATTTCATATATTTCTTCTATCTTTTTTGCTATGAACTCACCTATTGCAGGTGCAGCAGTTAGCCCTGGAGAGCGAATTCCTATCAAGTTCCAGAAATTGTTATCAAGAGTGATTATGAAATCATGTTTTTCCGTCTCCGCTCTAAGCCCTGAAAACTGTCTTATACTCTCGTTTCTTGGAGGGATGTTTTTTACAATTTTCTTTGCATTTCTATAAATATAATTTAACCCCTCTTCCGTTGTGGATAAATCCTCCTTGCTCTCAATATCCTGGGCATTTGGTCCAATCATAAGATTTCCAGCAGGTGTATTTTCTATTACAACTCCTTTACTCTTTTCAGATGGTGCTGGAAAAATTATATAATTTAGATTCACAGAATTTTTCGGGAATATAAAATACTCTCCCTTTCTTGGATAAATTTTGAAATTATAACCCATAAAAGATGCAATTTTATCTCCATAGAGACCTGCTGCATTTATTATTAAATCAAAATAATCTCTATTACCATTCGTCTCCAATAAAATCCCATTTTTTCTATCTTCAATATTAATAACATAGGAATTAAAATGAAAAATCACTCCATTATCCACTATATTCTCATATATTGCAATCGGGGCAAAAAATGATTCCATCACTCCACCAGTGGGAGCATACAATGCCCCCCTTGCGTTCGGGTTTAGGTTCTTCTCTTTTCTCAATAATTCATCTCTCTCCCATATTTTAAGTCCTAACACACCATTTTTCTCTCCTCTTTTTTTCAAATCTTCCAATTTTTTCATCTCTCCATCATCCATGATAACGACAATCTCACCACACCACCTTGTGGGTATATTCAGTTCATTTACCCATTCATGCCATATCTCATTTCCTCTTCTGCAAAATTTTGCTCTAAGGGTACTGGGAGGGTCATCAAACCCCGCATGTATTACTCCCGTATTTGCTTTGCTCGTGCCCATCCCAACATCCTCATTTTTCTCAAAAACATGTATCTCACATTGGTATTTGCTCAATTCTCTCGCAACAGATAACCCAGTTATTCCAGCACCTATTATGGCTATTTTCATCCCATCTTCATGTATTTTTAGAATTTAATTTCTCCGATTCTTGGCAAAATTCAACCCAATGTAAATGTTTATAGTGAATTTTGATATTATCTTTCTATGGAAGAATTAAAAATTAATGGATTATACGCAAGATATTATCCCGGTGGGAAGGACACAGTGATATTGATTCATGGTCTTCTTTCCTCGCAGGGCGAATTTTTTGATTATCCTGAGAAAATAAATTCAGAGGGATACAGTGTGATAATCTTTGATTTCTCAGGACATGGAAAAAGTGAGGGAATTCGTGGCTACGAGAGTATGGAGAAGAATTTGAGAGATTTGGAAAAAATTATAAAATTTGCAAAGGAAAAGAATGAAACGGGAAAAATAATACTTATCGGTCATAGTTTGGGAGCAGATACCGTAATTTATGCCCTTGCCAGAAATATGGGGGATATTGGAATTGCAATTGCACCACCAAGCAGCATAAAGGATGAGATGAAAGTCGGAGAAAAGATTATTTTACCAATCATTCATTTTCTTGGAAGAATTTATGAAAGAGTATCAAAAAAGAAATTTTATATAAAATATCGTGTGAATTATGAGGGGATATATAAAAGAAGAGAAAGTGCAGAAAGGGCGAAAAATATCGGGTTTTTAGGCGATAGAATATGGATCGGCTCTTACAAGCCACTTATGAAAATTGATGCTTTAAATGAAGCAAAGAAGGTAAAAAAACCATGCTTAATTATCGTTCCAACAGAGGATAAAGTTGTGAATC
Organism: uncultured Thermoplasmata archaeon; assembly: GCA_964630095.1. Classification (GTDB taxonomy): domain Archaea; phylum Thermoplasmatota; class Thermoplasmata; order Thermoplasmatales; family Aciduliprofundaceae; genus CAZVSZ01. The sequence continues at coordinate 8,872 of CAZVSZ010000015.1, forward strand.
CAGAGCATGGAAAGATGGTATATGAGAATTTAAAGGGGAAAAAAGAAATATATTTTGCAGAGGGATACAACCATTCTGTTATGGGAGAGGATTCAGGAGAGATAATTAAGAAAATTTTAGAGTTTATCAGCATCTCAAAATGAAAAGAAAATAGGAGGAAATAAAATGAATAAGAAAGTAATAATAATTGGAGCAGGAATAGCGGGCTTATCATCGGGAGTTTATCTGAGGATGAATGGGTACGAAACAGAGATATTTGAGATGTACGCTCTTCCCGGAGGGTTATGCACATCTTGGAAGAGAAAGGATTATACCTTCAATGGCAGCATTCACTATCTTGTTGGAACAGGCAAGAAGACAAACTTGCACAGAATATGGGAAGAGTTACACGCGATTGATGATGAAAAAATTGTAAATCATGATGAATTTTTGAGAATAGAAATGAGGAATGGAGAGTTCTTCAGGGTGTATGCGGATGTGAATAAACTTGAGGAAGAAATGCTGAAAATTGCGCCGGAGGATGGAGAGGCAATAAAGAAATTTGCAGATGCTGTGAGAGAATTTGCAAAGTACGATTTTCCGGTGGACAAAGCACCAGAATTATATGGGGCGATTGATGGAATTAAAATTCTCTTTAAATATCGCCACTTTTTAAAATTGTTGGGAAAGTGGAAGAAAGTGAGTATAGAAGAATACACTAAAAAATTCAAAAACGAAAATCTCAAAGAGATATTCCCCCAACTTTTAGGTATTGATTCGCGAATTTCCATGGTAATACTCTTATTGACTCTCGCCTGGATGCATATAAAATCAGCAGGATATCCTCTTGGTGGCTCACTTGAATTCGCCAAGAATATTGAGAGAAGGTATATTTCCTTAGGTGGCAAAATACATTACAATTCAAAGGTATCAAAGATAATAGTTGAGAATAACAAGGCAACAGGTGTGCAATTGGCAGATGGTACCATTCACAGGGGAGATATAATCATCTCAGCAGCGGACGGGCATCATACAATATTTAACTTACTTGATGGAAAATATGTAAATAAGAAGATAATTAATATCTACCGTAACTGGACTCTGTTTCCTTCACTATGTCAGATTTCTATAGGAGCGAAAAGGAGTTTTGAGGGATATCCCCATGCGATGAATTTATTACTCTCCGAACCCTTAAAAATTGACACGAAAAATAAAGTAGATAGAATATATGTGGAAATTTACAATTTTGACCCGAAATTGTCATCGGAGGGAAAGACACCGATAATAGTTACTCTTCCTGCCGATTATGATTACTGGAAAGCTCTTAGAGAAGAGAATGCAAGAAAATACAGTGATGTGAAGAAAAGTTTGGCAAATAAAATCATAAAAATATTGGATGAAAAGATTGGAAAAATATCAGATAATATTGAAGTTTTGGATGTTGCAACTCCTGTGACCTATTTCAGGTACACAAATAACTATAAAGGAAGTTTTGAAGGATGGTTGCCCACACCGAAAATATTTGGAAAAAGAATAAGAAAAAACCTGCCGGGATTGGATGATTTTTATATGGTAGGGCAGTGGGTAGAGCCGGGCGGAGGATTACCTACGGTGGCATTATCCGGAAGGAATCTCGCTCAAATAATATGTCAAAAGGATGGACATAAATTTCAAGCAATTATTTAGATGAGGAGTTATGACTACTATTTAATGAGATATAAAAAAATACTGTTTATTATTAGGAGAAATTCTTGCTCCACATAAATGCTCTTTCAACCGCATTTTTCCATATTCTATATTTCTTATCCGCCCAATATTCATCTCTTTTTGGTGAATATTTTTTATTTGGAATTAAAATATCCCGTAAATCACTCAAACTTTTTGCTCCAGAGCCTATTGAGGACATCATTGCCGCTCCAAGAGAGGTGATTTCCTCAAATTGCGATACGAGAATATCCTTCTGAATTATATCCGACTGGAATTGCATCAAATAATCATTTTTTGTCATACCTCCATCCACCTTTATCTCTCTTATTGATGAGTAATTTTTCATTATTTCAAATACATCTCTAACCATGTATGCAATTGATTCAAGAGCAGATTTTGTTATAAGTCGTGCATCAACATCCTGTGTTATTCCAATTAACATACCACGAGCAAACTGATCCCAGTAAGGTGAGCCGAGTCCTGAAAATGCAGGAACAAAATAGAGTTCAGATTCTATATCTTCAAAATTTTCCTCGCTCCACAAATTCAATTTTTTTAGCCATTCAACAACAGTTCCCGAGGAGAATATACTTCCTTCAAGGGCATAATTCACATGGTCATCAATCCCCCAGGCAACAGTTGTTAGAATATTTTTATCCATTCTTATCTCCTTTCCAATATTCATAAGAATAAATGCTCCTGTTCCATAGGTAATTTTCACATCACCTTTTTTAAAGCATCTCTGCCCGAACAGGGAAGATTGCTGGTCTCCAATAACTCCAGTGATTGGTATTTTTCTTCCAAGAATTTTTGCATCTCCAAAATATGCGTTAGAATCTCTAACTTCCGGAAGAATATTCTCAGGAATCTTGAATATTTCAAGCAATTCATTATCCCACTCTCTCCTCTTGATATTGAAAAGCATTGTTCTTGATGCATTTGTGATATCTGTTGCATGAGTTCCACCTGTTAATTTCCAGATTAAATATGAATCAACCGTGCCAAACTTCAGTTTTCCATTTTTTGTCTTTTCCTCCAGATTTGGAATGCGGTCAAGAAGCCATCTTATTTTGGATGCAGAAAAATAAGCATCCATATTCAATCCGGTTTTCCCCTTAACTAAATCCTCATACTCTCTCAGATTTTCAATTATTTCCGAAGTTCTCCTGCATTGCCATACAATAGCGTTGTAGATCGGTTTTCCATTTTCATCCCAGAGGATTGTTGTCTCTCTCTGATTCGTTATGCCAATGGATTTTATATTCTTATTCCACAATTCCATTATCAATTTTTTTGTCTCACTGAATATTTCCTCTGGATCCTGTTCGTGCCATCCCGCTTTAGGAAAATATGAATTTATTTTTCTTTTTTCAATCCTCTTTATTCTAAAATTATCATCAAAAACCGATACCTTTGTATTTGTTGTTCCCTCGTCTATTGTAAGAATCATGGGGAGTGATGGAAATTAATAATAAGAAGTTTTTCTATCCTCTTTTATGAAGATTTTAGTTTTGGGTGCTGGAAATATAGGAAAGGCGGTCATCTATGACCTCTCGGGGGATTTTGAGTTATCTGCCATAGATAACAGCGAGGAGAATCTGAAATTTGTTGAAGAGTATGTAAGAACAATAAGGATGGATATTCAAAGAGGAGAGAAACTCAGGGAGATTATGAAGAATTTTGATTTGGTAATAGATACCCTTCCCGGAAAATTCGGATTTGATGTATTAAAAATTGCAGTTAAACTGGAAAAAGATATTGTGGATGTATCATTCATGCCTGAGAACCCCCTATCATTATCAAAAGATGTGAAATCAACAATTGTTGTTGATGCTGGCTTTGCACCCGGATTGAGCAACATAATTCTTGGAAACATATATTCTTCTCTTGGAGAAATTGATGAAGGAATAATAAGGGTTGGAGGATTGCCAAAGAATCCAAAGCCGCCTCTATATTACACATCCACATGGTCTCCACATGACCTGATTGAAGAGTACACAAGAAAGGCAAGAATAATAAAAGATGGAAAAATAGAGAAAATAGAACCACTTAGCAGGATAAGAGAGGTAAAAATTAAAAATTTTGAATTTGAAGAATTCACAAGTGATGGGTTGAGAACATTACTTTACACAATTAAGGCAAAGAATCTTGAAGAGAGGACTCTGCGGTGGAAGGGGCATCTTAAAAAGATTAAAATACTGAAAGAATTGGGATTTTTCAATGCTGAGAATGTGGAGCACACATTGAAAGTTTTATACCCATATTTGAAGGATGATAAGGATTTTTGCATTATGGAAATATATGCGAGAAAAGATGATGAAGAAAGAAGATATTGGATGTACGATGAAGCATCAAATTTTTCCTCAATGGCAAGGGTTACAGGTTTCACTGCTGCGATAATTTCAAGATTAGTAATCAACGATAAATTGGAAAAGGGAATTTTACCACCAGAATATATAGGGATGAATAAAAATAATTTTGAATATGTAATCAATGAAATCCAGAAAAGGGGTATAGAAATAAAAAAGGAGAGATAATTACTCTCCCTTTATTCTCCTTCACTTTCTTATATGTATATCCACCTGTGGATAGGGAATTTCAATTCCTTCCTTCCTAAAACTATTTACTATTTTCTCCCTTATGCTGCTGGCAACGAGCCACTGGTCAGTTAGTTTATCCACCCACAGATATACGGTGAAATTGAGACTTGATTCTCCAAATTCCCTGAATACTATAACTGGCTCATGTTTCTCATCTTTCAATATGTGGGGGTTATCCTTTGCTATATTTCTCAAGGTTTTCTTAACTTTCTCAACATCACTCTTATATGATACCCCAACATCAATTCTCAATCTCAATTTTGTATCCGGTCTGCTCAAATTTGTTATTTTATGATTTGCAATTATGTTATTTGGTATGTAAATTATTGTATGGGCAAATATATCGTATAATTTTGTGCTTCTAAGCCCAACATCTTTAACCTTGTAGACTATCTCTTCATTCTCCATCATTATATAATCATCAATTTTAAGAGATTTATCAAGAAGGATGTGTATTCCAGAGAAAAAATTGGCAAGGGTATCCTGGGCTGCAAACCCAAGAATTATTCCAATTACCCCCATGCTTGCTAAAATTACCGTTATGTCAATACCAAAAACCTGAATAATCATGATTGCTCCAATAGTTACGATTGTCACTATCCCAATCTTCTCAAAAAGGGATATCACCGTTCTCTCCATCTTTCCCTTCTTTTCAGATATATGGAATGCATATTTAATTATCAAATCTTTATAAATTCTGTAAGCAATCCATGTAAGGATAATTATTACTAAAATATTGTAAGTTTCCATAATATTTGAGGCAACATCTTCCGATATTGGAAGAAGAAATGATGAATCAACAATTCCATAAAGGATTATCCATAATGTAACTGGTTTTTGTAGAATTGCAAAAAGGATATCATCAATTTCAGTTTTTGTCCATTTTGTAAATCTCCTTAAAAGTGGGAATATGAAATATATTATGATGGCGATGATAATCCAAGTTATTGCATTATTTATGAATTTCTTCCAGTATCCAAGGCTCTCCGGAAGGGGGAGAGTGAAGAAAAAGAAAAATGTTCCAGAGGATATTATCTTTACATTTATCTCAAATATAAATTTTTTTTCAACTCCTGTTTGATTATATTCAACAACACCAATTTTAAAATTCCAATAATTTTTTGTATTTACCCTCGGAGATTTGAGAGTTAGATTTACAATCTTTGCCTCATGTGGCATCAAGATACCACTGTCTGGATTTGCATTGAGCTCCCAGTCATTCACTTTTGGTATCTTCAAATAGAAAAAAACACTCTCATTGTCATTATTCAATATGGTGAATTCAACATTTATTTTTTCTCCTTCTTTCATTGTGATATTTTTTCCATTTGGATATATTTGCCCGCTAACGTAGGAGAGCAGAAGGAGCGAAAGAATTACAATATATGTTAATCTCTTCATCATATATGAATATGGAAAAAGGGTATAAAAAATTAATTATAGGATTACAAAAAGAGATGCAAATAACAAAGATACAATACTCATCAATTTTATGAGAATATTCAAGGAAGGTCCTGCTGTGTCCTTTAACGGGTCTCCCACGGTATCTCCTACAATGGATGCTTTATGTGTTTCACTTCCCTTTCCTCCAAGATTTCCCTTTTCAATGTATTTCTTTGCATTATCCCATGCACCACCAGCATTTGCCATATAAATCGCTAAGAGAAATCCAGAGGCTATTGAACCCGCTAACAGGCCGCCAACTGCCTGAGCCCCCAATCCGGGAATTATACCAACCACAATAGGAACAATTATTGCAAGGAGAGTTGGGAGGAGCATCTTTCTTATGGCCGCCCGAGTTGATATATCAACACATCTCTTGTAATCCGGAGTTGTCTTTCCTTCAAGAATTCCAGGAATCTCTCTGAATTGCCTGCGAACCTCTTCTACCATGTCCTCTGCTGCTTTTCCAACAGCCTTTAATGCGAGGGCGGAGAATAAGAATGGCATTAATGCCCCAATGAATATTCCAACAGTTACCGCAGGATTTGTGAGAGACATTGTAACATTAACATTCAGGGATTTCAAATTCTGTCCATAAGTGGCGAATAGTGCAAGGGCAGTTAAAGCAGCAGAGCCTATTGCAAACCCCTTGCCTATCGCTGCAGTGGTATTTCCAATAGCATCTAAATTTTCTGCTCTCTTCCTCACCTCTTTTCCAAGATGTGCCATCTCTGCTATCCCTGCGGCATTATCAGCAACGGGGCCATAAGTATCCATACTCAGGGTCATTCCAAGAGTACTGAGCATGCCAACCGCAGCTATGGCTATTCCATATAAATCTGCAAGATAGTAAGCAATTATTATAGCAACAGAAACAGTGATTATTGGTATTACTGTGCTGAGCATCCCTACCGCCATCCCTGTAATTAAATTAGTTCCTGCTCCCGTTGTACTTGCCTCCGCTATTTCTCTTGTGGGTTTGTATTTATCCGATGTGTAGTATTCCGTTGAGAACCCAATTATTATGCCTGCAATCAACCCTGAGATTAGGGCAATAAATATGTTATACCATGGCACTGAAATACTCTTATTACCCATGATAAATTGATAGTTTGGAGTCATACATATAAAAATAAATGAGAGGATTATCATCACAACGGCACTTGTTATAACTCCAGAGTTCATCACCTGTGATGGGTCTTTTCTTCTTAATAATATTACAACTCCAATTCCTATTATGGAAGATATTATCCCTATAGAGGCAAGGATTATTGGAAGAAGTACAAGAGAAGAAGATAAGGATGAAAATATTATGCCAATTGCAATTGCTGCTATAATTGAATCCACATAACTCTCAAATAAATCGGCACCCATGCCTGCAACATCACCGACATTATCACCAACATTATCCGCTATAACCGCTGGATTTCTCGGGTCATCCTCTGGTATTCCTTCTTCAACTTTTCCAACCAAATCTGCTCCAACATCTGCTGCTTTGGTGTATATGCCCCCACCAACCCTTGCAAATAATGCAATGCTACTGGCTCCAAATCCAAATCCAAACATAATATTTGATAGATTCTCAGGACTCAGGGAGATGAATATTATATAAATCAAACTTACCCCCAAAAGCCCGAGGCCTACAACGGTCAGTCCCATAACTGAGCCAGAGGAGAATGCAACTTTCAATCCAGAATGAATATCCTTTTCCACTGCTTTTGCAGTTCTAACATTTGCAAGAGTTGCAATTCTCATTCCTATATTTCCGGAGAGAGCAGAAAGAAATGCACCAAATATGAATGCTAAAGAAGTGTAGGGACTTATACCACCATTTTTAATGAAACTTCCCAGATAAAGAAGAATTGACACAACTACAATGTAAATTATGAGTGACCTGTATTCCCTGTTTAAGAATGCCATTGCCCCATGTCTTATATACTTTGATATTTCAACCATCCTTCCTTTACCTTCATCCTTCCTACGAATATGTATTGCAAATACAATTGCTACTAATATTGAAATTATGCCCATTACCAAACCAGCATACTCCATCATATTTTTCACCTTTTTTGGGGGATTACCTTTATATTTATAAAAATTTTCTTTTCTCCCCATCCATAATTTTTTAATAGGTAGTTGAGATAATCTTTCATGGTT
>CAZVSZ010000016.1:0-16695 GCA_964630095.1 uncultured Thermoplasmata archaeon
TCTGTTTTTCCGCTCTATACATTCTATCCTCATGCTGGCACCTTCTCCTCTTCTACTGGGAATAGTGGATTGTCATATTTGTCCCACACTTGGAAGCTCACAGGCCTAGCCTCTGGTTCTCCTTCTAATTCATACTTTGCCACAATGAAAAGCTCTCCGTATTTCTCTATGAGTTCTTTTTGCCTCTCCGATATTTTTGTCTCTGTAAGCACTCCATTACTCCACAAAATCTCCAGATTATACATGATTCTTTTTCTTTTCAAAAATATCACCTCCTGGGGGGAATTGCCCCCATTCCTTGACCAACAAACCGATAGGTGCCCCCATTCCATGGGTGCGGGGGCAACCGAAAGCTTTATAGGGGGCAATTGCCCCCGATTTTTCAGATAAATTTAGTCCAGAGCGTGAAAAATAATTTTTATTCGGTGTTAAGAATGTTGGGTAAAAAATGGGGGCACTGGGATTCGAACCCAGGTCCGCGGGTCACACCTACGGTCAGCGCTCCAGTTAGTCATCATTTATCAGCTGACCCTCTTCTCATCATGTAACTGGAGCCCGCCAGGATGCCTGACTACCCCATGCCCCCACAGTAATGGGTATTTTCATCTTAAATATAAACCTTATCCTATCGCCCTTTTAAATGTTGCCTATAATATCTCACCTAAAAGGGAAATGTGTTTTAGCTTTTATTTACCCTCCGCTGTCTAATTAGCCGTCGCATTTTCTTTTTTCTCCATTTCCATCGCATTTTTCCTCTCTTTTTCCAGTCTCTGGAACTGCGTTTCATGAATACACCATCTTTGGGTAAATTAAACTCAAATATAAAGGTTACCTTAACAAAACTTGGAGACGGGCGCGACGGGATTCGAACCCGCGACTTGCAGCTTAGGAGGCTGCCGCCATATCCTGGCTAGGCCACGCGCCCATCCCAGATATTGATATTACCTTTATAAATCATTCGCCTCCGAAAAATGGAAAGATTTATGGTTATGAGGTAATTCTCCCCCTTATGTATGAGGTAAGATTTCATGGAAGAGGCGGACAGGGAGCAGTTACCGCTGCAAATATCCTGGCAATATCCGCGGTTAAACAGGGATTTTATGCGCAGGCTTTCCCCTATTTTGGTGTTGAGCGTAGAGGAGCACCAGTGCAGGCATTTACAAGGATTGATAGTAGAAAAATAGATTTAAGAATGAATGTGTATAGCCCTGATTCAATAGTTATTCTTGACCCAACTTTAATGGATGTGGTAGATGTGACTTCTGGATTGAAAGGGAATGGAATAATAATAATCAATACACTAAAAAAACCAGAGAATTTTAAATTTGGGAATTTTAAAGTTGCCACTGTGGATGCAACAAAGATTGCACTTGAACATCATCTTGGTTCTCAGGCTGCACCAATTGTGAATACTGCAATTCTCGGAGCATATTCAAGAGCCATTGGAAATGTCAAAATAGATTACATTGTTGAGGCAATAAAAGAAAATGCGCCTGCAAAGCCTGAAGAGAACGCACTTGCCGCAAAAGATGCTTATGAAAGCACAATTTTGGGGTGGTAAAAAATGGATGTTATAACAAGAGGAGCTGTAATTCCAGATGCGGGAAATTCAATAGAGAATAAGACTGGAACATGGAGGGTTTTCAAGCCAGTGATAAATTATGATAAGTGCATAAGGTGTATGATTTGCTGGCAGTTCTGTCCAGAGCCTGCAATTTTGAAAATCAAAGATGAAAAAACGAAGAAGGAGACACCAGCACCAAAAGAGCCAATAAAGAGATTGCCAGTGCCAGAGATTGATTATGATTATTGTAAGGGATGCGGAATATGTTATAATGAATGTCCTGTAAATGCAATAGAATTTGTGAAGGAGGAGAAGTAAAATGAAAGTAATGATTAGAGGAAATGAATCAATAGCGTACGCATTCAAATTGGCGAGGGTTCAGGTTATACCAGCATATCCAATTACACCATCCACTCTTGTTCCTGAGAAGGTGAGTGAGTTATTTGCCACGGGAAAGATGAAAGTTGAATTTGTGCCTGTGGAGAGTGAGCATAGTGCAATATCGGCAGCAGTAGGAGCAAGTGCAAGGGGAGTTCGTGTTGGAACTGCAACCGCTTCACAGGGTCTGGCTTTAATGCATGAAGTTCTTTTCATAGCAAGTGGTATGCGTCTTCCAATAGTTATGGGGATTGGAAACCGTGCTTTAAGTGCACCAATTAATATATGGTGTGACCATCAGGATATGATGTCCCAGAGAGATACTGGATGGATGCAATTCTATGCCGAGAGCAATCAGGAAGGGCTTGATTTGGGAGTTATGGCATTCAAGATTGCAGAGGATAAGAGGATTCTTCTTCCCGCAATGGTTGGACTGGATGCTTTCGTTTTGACTCATACTGTTGAGCCCGTGGATATGCCAGATCAAGAGGATGTTGATGATTTCCTTGGTGAGTTCAAGGCAAATTATACAACTCTTGAGCCAGATAATCCTGCAACCCTTGGTTCTTTTGGATTTCCAGAGCATTTTATGGATTTCAAGTTTGGGCAATGGGTTGCAATGGAGAGAGCAAAGAGTGTTATAGATGAAGTGTTTAATAAGTTTGAAAAGAAATTCGGGAGAAAATATGCAAAGGTAAGTGGGGAGTATCTTGATGATGCAGAAATAGTCCTTGTGAGCATGGGTTCAATGACCGGCACTGTAAGAGAATTTATAAAGAAGAAAAGAGGAGAAGGAAAGAAAATTGGATTATTAAAATTGACAGTATTCAGACCATTTCCGAAGGAAGAAATAAGAGATATGCTAAAGAATGCAAATGTTGTGGCAGTTATGGAGAGAAATATATCATTTGGATTTGGAGGAGCAGTTTACGGGGAGATTTCATCATCTCTACATAACAATGCAAAGGTTATTGATTTCATAGTTGGACTTGGAGGAAGAGATATAACATTCAATACTCTGGAAAATGTGGTGAGAATTGCAGAGAAGGCGAAAAGCGAGAAAGTTGATGAGATAAACTGGGTAGATGTAAAGAAGGAAGAAGTGTATAAATCGGAGGGATTAATATGAATTACGAGGATGAAGAGTTCCTTGCCCCGGGACATGGGTTATGTGCAGGCTGTGCTGCGCCAATAATTGTAAAATGGGTTTTAAAATTAGCAGGTCCAAATACAATTGTTGTTAATGCAACTGGCTGTCTGGAAGTTGCCACAACCGCATATCCCCGCACATCATGGAGAATTCCGTGGCTTCATGTTGCATTTGAAAATTCCGCTGCGGCTGCAAGTGGTGTTGAAGCGGCAAGTAAGGTTCGTGGAGAAAAGCCAAATATAATAGTTTTTGCAGGAGATGGAGGAACTGTTGATATTGGATTGCAGGCATTGAGTGGAATGGTTGAGCGTGGTCATAATATTCTCTATGTTCTTTATGATAATGAAGCATATATGAATACAGGAATTCAGCGTTCAAGTTCAACACCATGGGGTGCATGGACAACAACAAGTAAAGTTGGAAAAGTAAATCCAATTGGAAAATTGAGACCAAAGAAGCCTATTGCAAGAATAATCGCTGCTCACAATGCAAAGTATGTGGCAACAGCGAATATTGCAATCTTCCAGGATTTCAAGAAAAAAGTTAAGAAAGCATTGAGTTATGAGGGACCAAAATTCATCCATGCTTTATCTTCCTGCACTACTGGATGGAGACATGACCCAAGCAAGACTATAGAAATTCTAAGATTGGCAACCGAGACTGGTCTATTTCCTCTCTGGGAATGTGAAGATGGAGATGTTGAGCACATAAAAATCACATATAAACCAAAGAAATTCAAGCCAGTGGAAGAATACCTAAAAATGCAGGGAAGATTTCGCCATCTATTTAAGAATCCACAATACATAGAAAAACTGCAGAAAGATGTGGATGAATGGTGGTCCAAATACGAGAATTTATAATTTTTTAATTTTTTTAAAATCTTTCAGAAATAATTCAATTATATCTTTTTTAACATGGGGCATTAAAACGATTCTGATAGTTCCATAATCCGGATTGGTGGATACTGCCCAGTTTCTTTTCCATAATTCTTTTCCCTCTTTTTCATCTCCAATTTTTATATTAACAATATTCATCTCTGGCTTGGTGAGAATTTCAAAATTTTCCTCTTCTGCTCTTTTCACAAGATAATCTGTGTTTTCCATGCATTCTTTCACAATATTCCTGTATCCATCCCATCCAAAATAGAGGATGGCAGCATAACTTGCAGCTACACTTCCACTCTGCCTCGTTCCTAAAAGAGCATTGTTTTTTCCACTTGTGAGATATGGGGCAGGAAATTCTATTTTTTTGAATAAGTTTTCTCTGAATATTAATCCTCCAGCGGGATAAGGAGCAAGACCCATCTTGTGAGGGTCAATGGTTATTGATTTCACACAATCCACATCAAATCCAAATTTCTTACTTGTATATCCTAATTCTCTGAGAAATGGAATCACAAATCCACCAAATGCTGCATCAACATGCAGAAAAATATCAAAATCATCACATAAATTTCCAATCTCCTCAACTGGGTCAATATAACCAAGGGATGTGGTTCCTGCAGTTGCCACAACTATATCTCCATCCTTTATTTCATCCCTTAGTGATGATACATCCAATATGTAATTTTTTACGGGAATGAATTTAATTGGAATATTTAAAATATTTGATGCTTTTAATATTGAGAAATGAGCATCTTTTGTGGTTAGAATTCTCTTATATCCTAAGTTTCTTGCGATCCACAATGCTGTAATATTTGCCTCCGTGCCACCACTTAAAATATGACCGTAGAATTCTTCTTTTCCAGATGCAAGTTTGATCAGAAATTTGATAACTTCTCTCTCCATTTTCACTGTTCCTCTATATAATCCTGGATTTCCCAAATTTGCCTGATAGAATTTAAAGAAATATTTGAGAACTATATCTGGAGGCTTTGTATACATTGAACCCAAAATCCTTCCAGATTCATAGTGCATATCCTCTCTGTAATATTTTTCAAGAATCTCTTCAATCTCCTTTTCATCCATAGGAGGGAAAATGTGAGAAAGTAATTAACCTTTTTCAAAAATTTAGAGAATTGGCAATAGTTTTTCTATCTCCCACTGTGTTACCTGAGCACGGTATTCTTCCCATTCTCTTCTCTTTACAATCATATAATGCTTGAATATATGCCCTCCCAATGTCTCATGCACTAATTCACTTTTACTCATATTGTGTAAAGCCTCTCCAAGACTTTCAGGCAGGGATTTTATACCCTTCTCCTTCCTTTCATCCTCACTCATTGCATATATGTTCTGTTCCACTGGCTCTGGTGGTTCAATTTTTTCTTCAATTCCCTTCAATCCTGCTGCAAGCATAACTGCAAATTGTAAGTATGGATTTCCTGCAGGATCAGGATTTCTTAACTCAATTCTCGTTTTCATACCTCTTCCTGCAGGAACACGAATCAACGCACTCCTGTTCAAATTCGCCCATGAAATGTAAACAGGTGCCTCGTATCCTGGCACGAGTCTCTTGTAGGAATTAACCCATGAGGCAAGAACTGCAGATATTTCCCCTGCATATTTCAGGAGACCTCCAATGTAATGCAATGCAATATCGCTGAGTTCCCATTTTCCATTCGGATTATAAAATTTGTCTTCTTTACCATCAAGGGATAATAAACTTTGATGCACATGCATACCGGTTCCATTAACCCCGAATATTGGCTTCGGCATGAATGTTGCATACAGTCCGTGTTTCATTGCAATACCTTTTATTGTAGCCTTTAAAGTCAGTATTCTATCTGCTATCGTAAGAGCATAATCATACCTTAAATCTATCTCATGCTGACCAGGGGCAACTTCATGATGTGCTGCTTCCGGCATATAACCAATATCTGCAAGAGTTCCTACAATTTCCCTCTTTACTTCCCATCCTTGGTCAACAGGTCCGTAATCAAAATAGCCACCGTAATCGTTTGGCTCCAGAGTTGGCTTTCCGTCTCCCATCTTAAACAGGAAAAACTCAAATTCTGGACCTGTTACAAACTTAAAACCCTTCTCTTCTGCTCTCTTCAAAACCCTCTGCAAAACATATCTTGTATCTCCTTCAAATCTCCTCCCATCGGGAGTGTATGTGTTGCATATTATTGTTGCACTCTTTTTCCCGGGAATTATCTGGAATGTATTTGGGTCTGGATTTGCCCTCATATCACTCTCATCTATGGTCGCATATCCCACAATGCTTGAACCATCAAATATTATTCCCTCGTTCAAAGCCTTCTCCAACATTATGCTGGGAATCATTACATTCTTCACTTGCCCTAAGATATCCATGAACTGGAGATGTATGTATTTTATCCCTTTTTCTCTAACAATTTTTAATAACTCTTCCTTCTCCATAGGGAAGTATATAGTTCATGGATTTAAAATTTCCTGCGAGAAGATTGAGAAAGAGATTTAAATACATTCTTTGAATTCTCCCGCTCATAGGTGATTCAATGAAATTCGTCATAGATATGGATGGAGTTCTCTATCTTGGAAACAGGAGAATTGAATATGCAAGGGAGTTCATAGAATTTTTAAAGGAGAGAAATATGAAATTTTTACTGGCTACGAATAACTCCACAAAAACTGCAGAGATGTATGTTGAGAAATTGAAGAGGATGGAAATCAATGTGGAGAAGGAGAGAATTTTAACATCAGGTTTTGCCACTGCGAGATATTTGAAAAGAGAGAAAAAATTTGCGAGAGTCATGATAATCGGGGAGGAGGGATTGTTTAAAGAATTTGAAAATATAGGATGGGAGATTGTGAATTACGAGGACTGGAAAGATGCAGATTATGTTGTTGCTGGAATGGACAGAAAAGTCACATACGATAAATTGAAATATGCATGTCTTGCAATTTACAACGGAGCAAAATTCATAGGTACCAATGGAGATAGAAATTTTCCATCCGAAGAAGGCATCATTCCTGGAGCAGGAAGTTTTCTATCGTTCCTTGAAGCTGCGACATTCAAAAAGCCGATTGTCATTGGCAAGCCGAATGAGCCATATATTGATGTGATAAAAGAAATCCTTGGCTCTGGAAATTACTGGGTTGTTGGGGATAGAGAAGATACTGACATGCTCATGGGCAGAAAGATGAACGCAAAGAGAGTTTTGATTTTGACAGGAGTTACAAAAAAGCCGAGGGGAGATGAAGATTTATTTTTCAAAAATCTTGGAGAATTCATGGATTATCTGAGGGATAAATTATGAATATAGTCATAGATGTGGAAAAATTGAGGGAGAAGATAGGTGATATTGTGGAAAGAAGAATGAGAGAATTTGAAGAAATGAGAGAAGAGAGTAATGAGAGAATATTTGAAGAAATGGCGTTCTGTATATTAACAGCCAACTCATCTGCAAGTATGGGAATAAAAGCACAGAAAGAAATTGGAACTGGATTTGTTTATCTTCCACAGGAAAAACTCCAAGAGAAATTGAGAAAAATAGGATACAGATTCTGGAAAATTCGTGCAAGATACATTGTGGAAGCAAGACGACTCATTCCTTATATTAAGGAAATATTGAAAATGGATGAATTCAAAGCAAGAGAATATCTAGTGAGAAATGTAAAAGGTCTGGGATGCAAAGAATCATCACATTTCCTTCGTAATACCGGGGCTAAGGCTCTTGCCATAATTGATAGACATGTATTGCAAATTCTCCATTCCTACGGCATAATTGAAATGCCAAAATATTTAAATTGTAGAATATATATTGAAATTGAAGAAAAGGAGAGAGAAATAGCAAATAGGGTAAATATGAATTTAGGAGAACTTGACCTGTATCTATGGTATATGAAAACTGGGAAAATTCTGAAATAATTACTGGAGGGGATGGTGACAGGCTACATAATGCTCTTCCCCAACCTTAATTAGTTCTGGTTCTCTCTCTTTGCATAAATCATCTGCAAATGGACATCTTGGATGAAATCTGCAGCCAGATGGTGGATTTACAGCATTTGGTACTTCGCCTTTTATATTCATTTTTTCTTCTCTTCTCTTCCTTTTTATTGCTGAGGGAACTGCCTGAATAAGGGCAAGTGTGTATGGATGCTTGGGATTTTTCAATATATCCTCTGTTTTCCCAATTTCAACAATTTTACCAAGATACATAACCGCTATTCTATCGGATATTAATTTTGCAACTGCAATATCATGAGTTATGAATAGCATCGTAAGTTTATATTCTTTCTTAAAACTCTCCAAGAGTTCAAGTATTGAGGCTCTCATTGAGGCATCTATCATTGATACTGCTTCATCTGCTATTATAAATTCAGGTTTTAAAATCATTGCTCTTGCAATAACAACCCTCTGTCTCTGCCCACCACTCAAATGATGTGGGTACCTCTCAAAGAACTCCTCCTCAGGGGTTAATCCAACTCTCCTAAGCATTTTTAAAACTATTTCTTTCGCTTCTTCTTTATCTGCAATATTATGAATTAAAAGAGGATGCATTATAGCATGCCCGATTTTCATGCGTGGGCTCAAACTTGCATAGGGATCCTGAAATATTATCTGCATTTTTCTTCTATAAGGTCTCAACTCATCCTGTGGAATATTTGTAATATCCTTTCCATTGAAAATTATCTTTCCTCCAGTAGGCTCAATCAACCTCAGTATTGTTCGTCCAGCAGTTGTTTTTCCACATCCACTTTCTCCAATCAGACTCAGAGTTTCTCCCTTTTTTACACCAAAACTTATTCCATCCACAGCCCTCACAGCCCTTTCTTTCTCTTTTTTGATAATCTCCAAGAAACTTCTTTTTACAGGAAAGTATTTCTTCAAATTTCTCACTTCAAGATGGTAATCCATTTCAATCACCATAGAGATGGCATGCTACAAAATGCTCATTTTCCATTTCAACCAATTTTGGCTCTTTTTCATTGCAGATCCCTTTCAAATTCTCTTTTTCTCTGAATAAAGGGCATCTCGGATAGAATCTACACCCAACTGGTGGCTCCCTCAGGTCTGGAGGGTATCCTGGTATTGCAGAAATCTCTTTCTCTGCCCATAAATCAGGTGTGCTACTCAATAATGCAATGGTATACGGATGTAGGGGATTTTCTATTATCTGTTCAACAAGTCCAATTTCTACAAGTTTTCCAGCGTACATTATTCCAATTCTATCGCTCCTTTCAACAGCAAGGGATATATCATGAGTTATGAAAAATATGCTTGTTCCCTCTCTTTTCATGTTCGCAAGTATGTCCATTATTGAATCCTGAACAATTACATCTAAAGCAGTTGTAGGTTCATCTGCAACAATCACTTTGGGATTAAAAGCCATTGCCATGGAGATTGCAATTCTCTGTCTCTGCCCACCACTCAACTCATGGGGATAATATTCTGCCCTATCCTCAGGCAAATTTACCTTTTTTAATAGCTCTTTTGTTATTTTCTTTGCCTCATCTTCATCCACACCATGTACTGTCATAACCTCAGAAACTTGTTCTCCGACCTTTCTAAGTGGGTCTAAACTTGTCATGGGATCCTGAAATATCATGCTTATTTCTTTCCCCCTAATCTTTCTCATATCCTCAGGTGTTAGCTCAAGCAGATTTTTATTACCAAACATAATTTTTCCATTTACTATTTTTCCAGGCGATGGAATGAGATTCAAAAGAGCATAGGCAACCGTTGATTTTCCGCATCCGGATTCTCCTACAAATGTTATCCACTCTTTCTCTTTGATATTGAACGAAATATTCTCAACTGCTCTCACAACCCCACTGAGTGTGTAATAGTAAACGCTGAGATTTTCAACACTCATAACCATTTTTTCATCACCTCGTTGCCAGTGAAGTTCTCTCGCTCATAGCCTCACCTATTAGAGCAAATGCCATTGCCAAGAGCATTACCATGAGCCCAGGGAAAAATACCAGCCACCAGTATCCATCAAGGAGGAAGGGTCTTCCAACTCTCAGATCATAGCCCCAGTCAGGAGTTGGTGGTGTGATCGATAACCCTAGAAAACTCAATCCGGCTTCTGTTAAAATTGCATCTGCAACACTCAATGAGAACACAACCATTATTGTGGGAGTTAAATTTGGCAAAATATATTTTGTCATTATCTCTTTATTTTTTGAGCCGAGAGCACGGGCTGCCTCCACAAATAACTGCTCCCTTAAACTCAATGTTTGCCCTCTCACCATTCTGAAATAGGTGGGTACATAAACAAATGATATTGCTACGGCGGTGTTCATTGGGCTGGGACCAAGTGCCACAGATATCACTATTGCAAGAATTATTGCTGGAAACGCATATATGCTATCCATTATAATGCTAAGTGTTCTATCAATTTTTCCTCTGTAATACCCTGATATCAAACCAAGTGGTATTCCAATGACCATTGAAAATACTGTAGCTACAAGCACAACATACAACATTATTCTTGCTCCCCACATGATTCTTGAGAAAACATCCTGTCCCAATCTATTTGTTCCCATAAGATGCTTTGGAGTTGGGGGAGAAAACCTATCGCTGCTTGAGGATGTTGGGTCATAGGGAGAAATAAAAGGTGCAAGAAGTGCCATTAAAATCACTATAATAACTATGAGTATGCCAATTATTAGAATGCTTCTTCCAGGCATTTTTTTAAGAATCTCCTTGAATAAGGGTCCAAATAATTTATCTACAATTTCCATGGTATCACCTAATATTTCACCCTTGGGTCAAGGAGAGCATATATAATGTCAACAATCAAACTTATAAGACCAATGAATATAGCAATAAATATGACTGTACCCTGAATTGATGTATAATCTCTGTAATCAATCCTATCAACTAAGAATGTTCCCATACCAGGCCATGAGAATGTAGTTTCCGTTAAAACTGCACCTCCTAATAGTATTGCAAATTGAAGACCCATCAATGTTATCACAGGAATAAACGCATTCTTCAATGCATACCATGTTATTTTCAAATTTTCAACACCCCTCGCATGATATGCCCTTATGAAATCCTGACTTAGAATATCAACCATGTTATTTCTTACCAGACGGGTATATGCTCCACTTAACACAATTCCCAGAGTTAAACTAGGTAGCAGTATGTGTCTTATGGAACTTATAAATGCAGCACCATTTCCCGTCAGTATACTATCTATAACATAGAGACCTGTTATGGTATGTAATTCCAGCCCTGGGTCAATTCTTCCTGAAGTTGGCAGCCAGTGAAGCAAAACACCAAAAACATACTGAAGCATCATTCCGAACCATGGAATGAATAGCGTGTAGACAAAAATGCTATACAATCTCATACTTGTATCTATCTTTGTACCCTTTTTTACCGCTCCCACAACTCCTGTGAGTAGTCCGAATAGAACACTGAATGCAAACCCCCATAATGTGAGTTCCAATGTTGCCGGGAATCTCAATGCTATATAATCCATAACGGGTTTTCCCATTGGGGAGGCGAGGGTAACTCCAAAATCACCCTGAAACATCCTGAATAAGTAATCAAAATACTGCACATATAGAGGCTTATCAAGACCTGCCATCTCCTCAAGACGCTTTAGTTCATCAGGTGGTATATTTTTTGCACCCACCACTGCCAGTATTGGATTACCCGGAAGAACTCTCAGGAAGAAGAAAACTACTGTATAAAGAATTAGAATCATCGGAATTATCAATAACGCTCTTATCAGAATATACCTTCCCAATCTCCTGGATGCCATTTTTTGAATCACCTCTAATTATCGGAAAAATAAAAAATAGAAAAATTTTATATGTAGAGGGTTGAATAGTGGAATATCATATCTGGACCCACTACAACTCCATGCACGGATGGACTTGTCACAATGTACAGTTTACCCTGAATTAGCGGGATATACGGTACATCATCTCCCAAGATATCTTGGGCTTGCTTATAGAGGTTTGTCCTCTGGGTCTGGTCAGATATGCTCTGTGCCTGCTGGAGTAGACTGTTCATCTGAGAATTGTTATACTGTGTGCCAGCCCATGTATTAGCAGGGCTTTCAAGGAAAGGTGTTGTATAATCATCAGGATCAAGATAATCAGGATACCATCCAAATAGAGAAATTTGCATCTCTGCGTTTCTTGCATAGTCAAGATATGTATTCCATTCAGCACTCTTTATTGTTACAGATACCATTCCCGTTGCTTCCCACTGCTCTTTAAGCAACTGCGCAAGATCTGCTTCTGTATCGCCATAGTGTGTGGGAGTATACCACAACTGTATTGATAACTTGTTGGATGTTGAGTATCCTGCTTCCTGAAGAAGTGTCTTTGCTTTATCAAGATTTGGACCTTCTCCATACTTTGTCTTGAAAATATCCTCGTGAGACCACATTCCATTTGGAATCATGCTGTATAAAGGTTCCACTGTACCACTAAATACCAGATTTGATATTTTCTCCCTGTCTATTGCAGCAGCCAATGCCTGCCTGACCTTCGTGTTATTCGTTGGAGCATGCTGCACATTTATACATGCATACCTTATGTATGAACTTGGTACCTCCACCACAGTATATTTTCCTGAACTCTTTAAATTCTGAATATCAGTTGGTCTTAAAGTTCTCCAAGCGATATCTATCTCACCATTTTGAAGTGCCAGCCTCATTGTGGAGGCATCACTGTAAAATCTCACTACAATTTTGCTTGTTTTTGGTTTATCTCCATAGTAGTATGAATTGGTCTGCAGGTCAAGTTCCTGGTCCCTCACCCATTTTGTAATCTTGTAAGGTCCTGCACCTCCCGCTGTTTGATCAGAATCAATCTTTGATGGGTTGTATTTATTGCTCACAGGGAAATACGGTGGGGTTGTTAACAGAGATAGGAAGTATGCAGTCGGATGTTTTAGAGTAAATACTACTGTATAATCACCCTGTGCTGTTACCTTGCTAACAAAGTCTGTCACAAGCCATGATGGGTCTCCTTTGATTGTCATAACCCTGTTTATACTTCTCACAACATCCTGTGCTTTGAGAGGTGTGCCATCAGCAAATTTCACATCGTTTCTGAGGTGAAATGTCCACACGGTCGCATTTGCATTCACGCTCCAATCCTTTGCTATTGCAGGTATTATATTCACAGTTCCTGCTTTATATTTTACCAGACCTTCCATTACATTGTTCAGAACTTCCCAAGTGTAGAAATCATACGCATTTGAGGGGTCTAAATCACTTACCTTATCTGTTACCCCTATTACAATTTGCTCTTTCTTTGCAGGTGGTGCAGTCATTAGAAAGTACGCTCCCACTGCCGCAATCACTACAATCACTACCACTATTGTGGTAATTAATGCCCATTTCTTCATAGGGTTCACCCAAGAGATGATATAGTTTGATACTATTTATATTTTTCTTGGCGGTGCAAATATTGAAACAACAAAATTATTTATTCTCTTTTACATACCGTGAGTTATGGAGAGAAAGGATTATTTAAAGAGGAGAGAACTCGTTGAGAAGATGAGAGATATGGGAATTGAGCCTTACCCTCACAGTACCCCAATTACAAATAGAATTGAAGAAATTGTGAATTTCAAGGATAAATTTCTTAACAAAGAAGTTAGCACTGCCGGGAGATTGTATTCTCTCCGCTTTCATGGTAAGGTGGCATTTGGGGATTTAAGAGAAGATAATTACAAGATTCAGGGATTTTTCCGTGAGGATATTTTAGGAAAGAAACATTATAATTTTCTGAAAAAATATGTGAATCGCGGAGATTTTCTCTGGATTCATGGTGATGTAGTTTATACAAAACGCGGGGAATTAAGCATACTTGCAAAGGAGATAAGGATTGCATCAAAATCTCTATACGATTTACCACATGAGTGGTTTGGAATTGAAGATATTGAGAAGAGATACAGGCAGAGATATCTTGATTTAATTCTAAACAGGGAATCTTTTGAAACTTTCAGGAAGAGGAGTTTAATAATAAGGGAAATAAGGCATTACCTGGATAATCTCGGATTTTTAGAGATTGAAACGCCCATTCTTCAGCCAGTTTACGGTGGTGCCAATGCCAAGCCATTCAAAACTCATGTTAATGCTATTGATAGGGATTACTATCTTCGCATATCCGATGAATTGTATTTGAAAAGATTGATAATTGGAGGATATAGCAGAGTTTTTGAAATAGCCAAAGATTTCAGAAATGAAGATATTGATACTACCCACAATCCTGAATTTACAATGATTGAAATATATATGACTTATGCAGATTACAATGATATGATGGCACTAACGGAAAATATGATAAAAAAAGTTGCAGAGGAATTGGGGGTGGAAAAAATAAAGTTTGGAGAACATAATATTGATTTGAAATCCAAGTTCAGAAGAGGGAAAATGATGGATATGCTTAAAGAGAAGGGAATAGATGAGAATACTAACGATGAAAAGATAAAAAAATTGCTTGAAGAATACAGCATAAAAATGCCAAAATATGTTCGTGGTATAGCCCTCGGAAAATTGTTTGAGAGGATTTGCGAGGATGAATTAATACAGCCAATATTCATTGTAGATTATCCAAAGGAAACCACCCCGTTATGCAAGATTCACAGGGAGAAAAAAGAATTAATTGAGAGATTTGAATTATACATTGGTGGTATTGAGATTGCCAATGGCTATACGGAATTAAATGACCCGGAAATTCAGGAAAAATTCTTTGAGGAGGAGAGAAAGAGAAGAACTTTAGGTGATGTGGAAGCACATCAGTTTGATGAGGATTTTGTAGAAGCACTGAGATGGGGCATGCCTCCTACAGGAGGAGTTGGAATTGGAATTGATAGATTGGCGATGATTCTCACGGGAAAAACAAGCATAAAGGAAGTAATTCTCTTTCCTATCCTAGCGCCGAAAAAATAGATTTCTTATTTTTGAATTTATAGCCACAAATAATAATTTGCAATTTCCTCAATTTCTTTTATTTCCACGGGGGATTTAAGTAGGGTATGCAATCTCTTATTCTCATTTATATATCCCTGCAAAGTTATTGCAAGTTTTCTATTATCCTTTAAATATGTATGGGCTTCATATCTTAACGATGACCATTTTGTTTCAACAGAAAACATTACTTGTTTTAATGAATTAATTTCTTTTTCAATATCCTTCTCTTCTTCGCATTCAAAATTTTTAAATTTTTTGTCAATTAATATTTTCAGCAAAGAATCCATCTCCATTCCATACTTTTTTGAAAATTCTATTAATCTCTTCTCCATATAATCTGAAAATTTTATTTTTATCTTTTTCCATCTATTTTTTATTATCAACTCCATATTTCCTCACCATATTTCTTTTAGTTTTTCAAGTAAACTCTTATTCTCTTCCCCCAGTCTATAAATCCATTCTTCCATAATTTTCTGGTCTTTTTTCGCTTTCTCAATAAAACTTCTAAGTTCTTTAATTTCCCCATTCATCTTCTCTATTTTGTTCCATATCCTATCTCTTTTTTCCTTTAATTCCTTTTGATTTTTCCTGTCCATACATTTCTCCAATTCTGCTATTCTCTCCAAAATCTGTTTTTCCAATTCATCTTGACCTTTTTTCTTAATATCTTCAAATATGTCATTATCTACATCCATTCTAATTCGCATCATAGAGCATCACCTTTTTAAAAGGAGCCATCAGCCACTACGAGCATTTAAGGTGAGCTACATCACCAAATCTGCTATATAGGATAAAATTATAAATAATTAACCTACAATCCTGTAATCAGAAGTATATAAATAAGAAGTAGAGAAATTGCAAAAAAAAGATAATAAGTATTTATGAAATTCCATATACATCCTTTTGAAGTTTTTCTTGGATATTCTCAAGGCAATGGTATTGGCAAGTGATGCCAGTATGAATCCATTACCCCCAACATTCACACCCCAAGCAATCTCTCTGTAATTACTTGAAATGTGTGTCATAATAACACTTGCCGGAACATTACTGATAAATTGAGATAGAAGAGCTGATATGAGAAAGGTATCTGTAGGAACTTTAAATTTCATATTGGAAAATAGGAGTGGTATGGCTCCAAAGATTAAAAATATGAAAATAAAAATAGCAATAAGGGTCCAGTCAACTTTTCTGAAAATTTCTCTTTTCAAAAATGAGTAAATAAGCAAAATACCAATCAAACCATAGTATTCAAGTTTGAGTTGAAGAATAATTATGAAAATCAGAAGAAGTGATAGAGAAATGAAAAACAACTCACTGTTGTATTTTTCTTTCTTTTTCACCTTCTTTATCTCAATGCTTCTTTTGGGAAAGGAAACATAGATGAAAAGAATGAGGAGAATAAATGATATACTGGTGGGAATAATCATCTGAACGATGAAATTCAGAAAAGAAATCCCCTGAATATGCCATATATAGAGATTTTGAGGATTTCCTATGGGTGTTAGAGATGACCAAACATTAACTGCTATTGCTTCAAATATGAGCAGTTTATTCACATCATTTTTCATTTTCCTCTCAAGTTCTATGGTGAGAGGAACTATTATGAACAGGGCTATATCATTTGTCAAAAAGAGAGATAGAAATGCGGATAAAAATATCAGAAGAAGTGAGAGTTTTATCTCACTATCAATTTTTCTCAGGATTCTCCTTGCGCCCCTTTCCAGATAATTACTATCTTTAATAGCTCTGGTGATTATCATTAAGGAAATAATGGCAACCAATGTT
>CAZVSZ010000017.1:0-1199 GCA_964630095.1 uncultured Thermoplasmata archaeon
TAAGGACTCTGCCCTGTGTTCTTTGGATTCTGATGATACATGGGCCATGGTGCATTACCTCCACTTCCGTTACTTCCATTCCCTCCAGAGCCTTCACTAAATTTATACTTATAATGCATATTTATCACATATCCCTCATGGTATCCTCTGAAATCCCCTCTCATTTTAAACCCGAATATTGATGATGATTCATAACTGAGATTCATCCACAGGTTGTTTACTGTGTAATAAACATCATTTAATCTTATTTCATCATATCCATGCTGTGGAAACTCAGATATCCCTACTTTGTAGACTATGCTTCTCATCTCGTTGTTGAGCCATATGAGGAATGTGTCAGTTGTTGGTGTGGAATTGAACCATGTAATATATGTATAACTTTCTGCACCTGCGTATATTCTTATGAATACTCCCAATCTGTAGTTTATCGTTTCATTTATATAAATATCCTTAAGCATGTGATGCAATCCCTTTATGAGAAGTTCCTGAGTAACATTATTGGATTGAGAGTTTATTATTTCCCTAGGAAGATATTTAGACAAGGAACCCACATCACCGTCACCAACAAGTCCAAAATCCATGTGCCAGACATCATGAGTTGCCTCAGCACTCATTTTTAATCTTTTTCCCGTTTCCTGAGAGAACGATAGCCATTGAAGTGACAGAGTATTTTTGTGAATTGTAGATGAAATTGTGATACCATCATAAATCTCTTTCATTTTTACTTTTATTTCTCCCTGAGTTAGATTTGCGTAAAATCTTGTTTTTCCTTCTTTGTAGGTCTCAGAGACCGCCTTACCTCCCACATCGGTGGAATATTTTTCATAACCATTATTTTCATCCACATTGTTAGCGGTGATATTGAAATTTCTCTCAAAGTAGAAGAATGACAACTTATTTAGATAATTTTGAACGGTAAATATCTCATTGAGTTCATTACCCACATCTGTGAATTGATTATCTGAGTTCTTCATTGCATTATTTGTTACATTTGTTGCATTGAGAATTATATTCTTGTAAGTGAAATTCCAGGAGGCCATTTCATCCCGCATATTTGCCATTGCATAATGATAATAGGTAGAGTATCTGTTCCATATCTCGCCTAAATTCTCATAATCATCTATGAACATGTTGAGGGGCTTGCTTATGAAAAATGGAGAATCCTTGCTCTCGCTTGGATTTATATCCATCTTGAAATA
>CAZVSZ010000017.1:1299-16338 GCA_964630095.1 uncultured Thermoplasmata archaeon
ATTCTCTTTGTCTGATTCATTGAGAGGAAAAGAGGAATAGAAGTATAATTTGCATTCTTCTCCACATTTCTATAGAGTGAGTGGAAAGATTCCGGGAGCCATAATGTCATATTGTCCATCAATTTTCCATCACCTATTATCCTTGTACCCACATAGTATTTCACAAAATCATAAAAGTGGGTATCATAAGCACCCATCTCAGTAATATAGTCCAGAAAATCTCTGAGATTTGAGAAAGTCTGGCCGTTGTATGGAAGTGTTACTGGAAAATGCACATTTAAATCTGTTATCAATCCATTATCTCCAACAACATTCTGCCTTGCATCTTCAGTTTGCTGTTTCACCTCCTCCCAAACAGTTTCTGAATCATAATCTGGAAATCCAGTTATACCCCCATACTCTCCTACAAGAATCCCTGTTATTACCCACATAAAGTCCTTTATGTTATTGTAAGCATCCCTATTCAAATCACGATGGAAATTAAAAGAGCCACGATGGTCAGCACCATAAAAGGGCCACCCATCATATCCATAATGCCAGGTACTCTGCTGGAAATCTGGGGGATATGATTCACAATCAGAATCGTAGGGACCTGCATCATCACTGGGATCAGGGTCTCCTCCATCATAGAGATTCTTCATCGCCTCATACCATAAATCCACGGTATCTTTGCAGAGATAGTAGAGATAGGCATCATGCTCATCGTTATCCTTGTATTGCTTGTATGCCCCGTCCCTCCACCAGTTTTCCTTATTGCTCTGCTCAATCTGCTTAAATTTATCAAGCCCCTCTTTGTATGATGAGCTGTAAATTAAATCTTTTGTTCCATTTATTAATATTGTGTTGAAATCCTTTGGATATCCATATATTTTCTTCTCCTTATCCCCAATATTTTGTGCACTATCATAGGCAGCATAATCAAGCATTCCCTTATTTTCCCAATCATCATAAGTGTCTGATCTCCTCTTCATTGACCTTGTCAAAGCATCCATAATGAACTTCAAAGTGCTGTAATATTTATCCCCCGAGGAAGAATATGTCTCATGCTTTTCTACAAGTGATTTTTTCACCACATCATAGGTATAAGTGTGTTCTTTGTAGTATGGGTAATTAATACCTACTGCAGTAGTATGCAAAACATAATATTCATCCCTGGGATTATCAAGAATCAAATCAATTGTATCAGAAACTCCGTAACTCTCCACGATCCATTCCATATCTGCGGTAGCAGGAACAGGTATCCAGTAAGGTGGATCATTAGGCATGAGAATCCACACCGTAAAATCTATTTTTATCTCTGCGGAATCCATGTATGAATTTAAAGTCTCTGGTATATTCAGCCAGTGCCTCCACTTATCAAGCCATACATAGAGCATTTTCTTTCTCCAACTTGGATTCTTATTCATTATCTCTGTCCAGTTTGTTATTGGCTCCTTGAGTGTTAGGTCTGCAAAATAATCATTCTTTGGATTGCCCCAGAATAGCATGAGGAGTTCATAAACGAAGCGGTCAGCATATCCATATATGGATTGCCCAAGAACCTTGCCAACAGAGAAATTCTGAGATGTTTTGTTCCAGAGGAAATATATATCGAAGGCATCAATTGTTCCGTCCATGGCGTATTTTTTTATTATTCCATCAATTCCCATACTACTTGCCATGTTTTTATCATAATCTCTGAAGTATCTTATGCTCTCAAGAAGAAGGGCAAGATTGACCGCTTTTTCAACATCCTGCTTGGTTAGAACTTGAGTTATCGGGACTTCAATACCATCGTAGGCACCGGAGGCATATCCCTGAAGAATTCTATATTCTGCAAGAGTTGTAAGAATGTATCTTATCAACCTTCCAAAATCTCCAAGATTTGTTGCTGAGGTATTGAATTCATCAAATGCAAATTTCAGGAGAGGAAGTGGAGAATATATAACCTTGTTGAATCTAAGATGACGGTGCATATCATAGTTTGTTCTCTTATCGTGATAGGTGTAATTTACAAATCCCACAACATAGGGGTAGACGGGAAGCATTGTATGGCTCATATATCCATCAACACGATTATCTATTGATTTTGCGAATCCAATCCAGGATAATTTGAAATTCTTTATGAATTCCTTCACCTTTTTGTAATCCATCACAACTTTTATTGAGTAATTACCAACTGTTATGTTGTAATCCTGTGTTTCAAGGGGGAATGTCTCATTTATAAATCTTGAAAAATTCTGAAATACATAATTCTGAATCTGATAAATTTTAGGATCTCTTTTCTTTGTAACATTATGTATCACCTCCATTATTGTGTGGTATGCCTTCTCCTCAAGCATGTTATCCACATGCCTCAGATTCGTATCCGCTTCCTCGTAAAATTTGCTTACATTTATATCATTATGCCCGTTAAGAATTGCCATATATATTCCGGATAGAAGCAAAATCAGAATTAGAATTATGGCAAATACATAGGCAAATGGTATTCTACCCTCTTCTTTCATTTATTTCACCTCCCATATATAAAGGACTAAAAATGCCTTATCCACCATATTGGGCATATCTATCTTCTTTGCATAGGAATATCTCGTATCCGGCAGTTTTTTCCATCCAATTGTAAAATTCACATTTTTATAATGGGCGTAGAGGGAATAGTGGTATATGGGCGAGGTCATTCCGTATAAGGTAGCATTGATTTTGTCCTCCACACCATGCTTTATGGAGGGAATGTCCACACCTTGGTTTAAATCTCTCAAATAAAGATCCTCGGATATGAGTTGCTCCACAGTCTTGTCTTCAACAATTATCAAATGACCATTCCAGTAATAACTGACATTTTTTACTGTGGAACGGAGAAGAGAGTAGGTCAAATCCTCCACATATCTTTTTTCTCCTCTTTCATACATAAATTGCGTTGTATTTGAAGATGCAATTGTATACCCTATAAGCAGAATCATTATGAGAATTGGGGCTATTAAGCTCGCATCCACAAAGGCAGATTGTCCCCTGTCTACTTCCATGCTATCACCTTCAATTTCGCCGCATGAATCTCATAATCAGTCACCCAGATATCCACTGGATAATATACAACGATTTTGTAATATGCGTACGTAATATTCTCTGTGTATCCCCATGATGCATTATATCTCACTTTGTAATTGCTCACATCTATAAGATATATTGTGAAATTGAAGTTTGGATGCAAATCTCTCACAATATCCTCCCATGTGACACCCGTGATTTTATGCCTATCGTATAGCCCCTCCACGGAATCGTGAATTAACTTTTGATACTCTCTCATCTCCCTGACAAAATTATGGACTTCGTTAACAAATTCCACCTTCTGATACTCCTCATTTTTCAACCCACCATAATAGACGGCAACTGCAAGTGATGCTATGAAAAGAATGCTAACTATTGCAAATAGGATTACTTCCTCAAAGAATCCACTCGCACCCTTTTCTCCATTCATAAAGTATGTATTCACATCATTATTCTTAAACTTTTCTGTAACCCTTCTCCACTCCTGTAAATCTCCCTGTACCCACAAAAATTATTATACCAAAAAACTATAATCTTGATATGAAGAGGATTACAGAACTCATAATTATCATATCATTTGGAACATTTTTAGGATTGGATTTACCTTTTATACTTGAAATTACACTAGGAACTCCTCCTATTGGAGATTTACTTGATATACTCTTTATTTTCCCTCTTTATTTGATTGGAACTTACACTATCTTCAGAATTTTTTCCCCACGCTCTTCTTATCTTCAATATTTCTATATTTTCTCAATTGGATTATTTGCGGAGGGTCATGGATTGCACTGGGCTGCAAATGCAATTCATAACTCAATGGTTTCTGGAGAAAAAGGATTTCAAATTGCTTATTTCTTGGATGAGGTTCTCGGTCATCTTTTACTTTTTTCAGGTGCATTTTTAACGCTCATATCACTATGCGTAATGCAGCATAGAAAAAAGATAAATATAGGAAAGAAAGATAAGATATGGCTCATTATTTCTTCAATACCCTTTGGATTCTTTCTCTCCATTGGATTTATTGAAGGCCAAGTCATCTATATTTTCCTCCCCGCAACTGTCCTGCTTCTCCTCTTTCTTTTATATTACTCCTATAAATCCAAGATCAGATTTGAAGAAGAGCCTTTTAATATGTTTATTTTATATACATCCTCAGTAATAATAGTTCTTTCGGTAATTTATTACATAATCTTTGGAAGTTTTATTGAACCATCAAAAATATTCCATTTTTAGCTCATAATATACTTTTCTGAGTCAAAGAGTGAAGATAGAAGTTTTATTTTTTCTCTTTCCACCACATTGGGATTTATCTGAGCTTTCATTTTCCAGCCCTTTAATATGTATGCGTCTCTTATATTCTTCAAAATCTCCACAATCTTTGAAATTTTATTGAATTTTATAAGATATTCTAAATCACATAAACACAGAATCCCCTTCTCACCCTTTTTTAATTCTCCATATAATCTATCAAGCAATTCAAATTCAATTCTATCTGGCTTAATTCCAATATCACTTTCAATATTTGTGAGCCAGTATCCTTTCTTTATTTCTTTATTTTTATCCTTCAACTTTTTGGGATTTATTATGCTTACTATCAAATCGCATTTTTCCATCTCTACAAACCTGTTTCTATCTCCCAAAAAGAGAATTGAGGATGGTTTTTTGAATCCCTCAGTGGTGGAGAATTCTATAACCTCATCAAATAATCCTTTGAGAATTTCAATGTTTCTCTCATCCCACCCATTGGGATTTGTGCTTATTATCAATGTTGAGTCATTGGATACAGAAGAATCAACCATCAACTTTGCAAATTCCAATACTTTTTCCTCATTATGAATCATATTTAGATATTCAAGGGAATCCAGGTATACACCGTTCTTTCCCTCTCTCATAAATTCTATTATGCTGTTTGCAATCTCAAAATCTATGCGATAAGGAGAACAGGAGAATGTATCATACTGCTCCTCGCTCACCCAGAGAAATGGTGTTTTTTCAAATCTGAAATTCTCCTTAATTATTGGTGGTGGATGAGATGTTACAATCAATCCCTTACTTCCCTCCACAAATTTCCTGAATGAATTTAGAGATAAATATGGACGGTTCTCTAAAAACAGATAATTTTTTCCCTTCTCAAGAGTTACATATCTCTCCACCTTCTCTTTCTTTTCCTCCCTTGATTGGAAATGGAATAACTTGTATTTCTTTATTGCATAGGCAACAAATGCAACTGGAAAAATTGTGAGTGTGGTAGTTATGGGGTACACATCCATATTCAATATCCATGGAATTGCACCCGTTATTATGGTTGCAATTGCAAAAATCCCAAATCCCCAACCCAGTAACATAATTTGTTGCTTAACCCATTTATCACCAGATATATAAACTCTCACAAGACGATAGAATACCAATCCAAATACCATTAAAATAATAATCCCTACAAAGGGCATTAAAAGACCATTCCTCTGTCCATACCCAATATCTCCGGAAGGATATGTCATGGGAGTATTCCTTATGATAAGTTCCGTAAATAAAATAAGGTATGTGAAAATTAAACTCAACAAATACACAATAACTTCAACAGTTCTTGGCTTAAAAATCCATCTCCCCTTTATAGTGTAAGGGAAATAAATAAGGAATATGACAAATTCTATAAGAGAAAAAAGTATTCCCAAACCCATAATTTTTGAGGATACAAGCCATATCTGGTAGTCAGGATAGGGTGGGGTGAAACTGTACCTGCAAGAGCGTTCTATAAATTCTCCAATAGAATATATCGCAAGGGATAATGATGCAAATGCAAGAGGAAATCTCCTTCTATCCCCCCTTATTCCCAAAATGTAAATTACCATACCCACGAGTATAATGAATGATACGAGCGAAGGAATTGCATACACTGACCACCTCATAGTTCTTGAATTTAATTATATTATTTAACCATTAGGATGGTAAGGTTTATTTACCAAATCCTATTTACAATCTTGTGGAAAGTGTAGAAGAGTGGATTAAAAAACTGAAATTTAAGAGTACGAAAGAGATAAAAGTCCCTCCAAGATTAGTTGACCAGGTGATAGGGCAGGATAGTGCAGTTGAAGTAATAAAAAAAGCAGCAAGGCAAAAAAGACATGTTATATTAATTGGCGACCCTGGAACAGGTAAAAGTATGCTTGCCCAGAGTATGGTGGATTTTTTGCCCAGGGAAGAATTGGAGGATATTCTTGTATTCCCAAATGAAGATGACCCCAATAAACCAAAAATTAAAACTCTTCCGATGGGACAGGGAAAATTAATTGTGAAGCAGTATCAGGAACAGGCAAAAAAGCAGAAAAATGAGAGACAAATGGGAATGCGGATGATTCTTTTTCTTTTAGTATTCATAGGAATTTTTGCAGCTTTCACCACAGGGGATTATTCATTTCTCTTCTGGTCAATATTTATTGCAATATTCCTTTACGCTTTCACAGGGGCTACAATTCAGAAAGAAGAAAAAACCCTTGTTCCAAAACTTCTTGTTTATCATGATAAAACTGATAAGCCCCCATTTGTGGATGCAACTGGCTCTCATGCAGGTGCTTTGTTGGGAGATGTCCGCCATGACCCATTCCAGAGCGGGGGACTTGAAACGCCACCTCATTTAAGAGTTGAGGCGGGTGCAATTCACAAGGCACATAAAGGAGTTTTATTCATAGATGAGATAAACATGCTTCACATAGAATCACAGCAGTCATTACTCACAGCAATGCAGGAGAAGAAATTTCCAATCTCGGGGCAGAGTGAGCATTCCGCAGGAGCGATGGTTCATACAGAGCCAGTTCCATGCGATTTTATTTTGGTTGCATCTGGAAACTTAGATGCTCTTCAGGGCATGCATCCTGCTCTCCGTTCAAGAATTCGTGGCTATGGATATGAGGTTTATATGAAATCCACAATGAATGATAACGAGGAAAACAGAAAAAATCTCATAAGATTTGTTGCACAGGAAGTTAAGAAGGATGGAAAGATTCCACATTTCACAAAGGAGGCTGTGGGAGAAATAATAAAAGAAGCGCAGAAAAGAGCGGGAAGAAAGGGAAAATTAACTCTGAGATTGAGAGAGCTTGGTGGCCTGGTAAGAGTTGCTGGTGACATTGCAAGAGAACAAAATTCAAAGTATGTTAAAGTTGAGCATGTTTTGATGGCTAAGAAATTATCAAGGACATTAGAGCAGCAGGTTGCGGATAGATGGATTGAAATGAAGAAAGATTACAAGACATTCTTGAATATGGGATATGCAATAGGCATGGTTAATGGTCTTGCGGTATATTCTGCTCAAAGCGGTATGGCTGAATATTCAGGAATAGTTTTGCCAATAATGGCTGAGGTGACACCTGCGCAATCAAAGGATCAGGGAAGGATGATTGCAACAGGAAAACTTGGAGAGATTGCAAAGGAAGCCGTGGAGAATGTTTCTGCAATCATTAAAAAATATTTTGGAAAGCATATAACCAATTATGATGTTCATATTCAATTCATTGGAACCTATGAAGGAGTGGAAGGAGATTCTGCAAGCATATCTGTTGCAACAGCGGTGGTCTCTGCACTTGAAGGAATACCTGTAAGGCAGGATTTGGCAATGACTGGTTCATTGAGCATAAGAGGGCATGTCTTACCTGTTGGAGGTGTTACTGCAAAAGTTGAAGCGGCAATTGAAGCGGGATTTAAGAAAGTAATTATTCCCAAGGCAAATCTTCAGGATGTGATTCTTGATGAAGAGCATGAGGGAAAAATTGAAATTATTTCTGTGGAAACTGTGGAAGAAGTGCTGAAGTATGCTCTTGTTGAAACACCAAGGAAGAAAGAACTATTGGATAAATTTGAAGAGATGACAAAGTATGAAGGTGAAGGGGTACCTGGGGAATCTGCCGCTTGAAGAAACAAAAAATCTTGCAAAAAATGGAATATATGTTTTTAATGCTAAGAGTATTTTGGGAAGGGAGCATTTAGAGTACGCTTATATGAAAGCCGGAGAATTTTTCAAAAGAGGAAAAAATATTGCAAAAAGTTTTCATATTGAGATGATGTTAATTTTAACTGGAAAAAGGCAGATAAAAGATGCAATGAGACTTGTGGATGTTAAAAATGCAGATAGTATTGGGGTAATAAGTGAGAGAGATTTTGAAATTGAACTGGAAAGAGACGATTCTGTTCTTGAATGTAATGAGGATAAATTGAAATATCTCGGCATAAAAATAGTTGGAGATAATCCATGCGACCTTGCATTTGAGAATTCAGCCCTGCTCTATCTTGAACGATAATTTTTCTCAACTTCTTTTCTGAATTTTTCCAAGTTTCCCTGCTCAATTTCCTCTCTTATCCTCCTCATGAATCTCTCAATAAAATAAACATTGTGGAATGTAAGCAATCTCATCCCCAAAATTTCCTTTTCTTTCACTAAATGATGCAAATACGATTTTGTGAATGTTTGACAGGTATAGCAATCACAATTATTATCAAGAGGAGTTAAATCATTTTTATATTTTCCTTTCTTTAGGTTTATCAATCCATGTGAGGTTATTGCCATCCCATGTCTCCCGTTTCTCGTGGGAAAAACAGAGTCAAATATATCAACTCCGTGCATAATGGAATCAATTATTTCAAGAGGAGAGCCAACACCCATAAGATATCTGGGCTTTTCTCTCGGCAATATTGAATTCACAATATCCACCATCCTGTGCATGGTTTCCTTCGGTTCTCCAATTGATAGCCCCCCAATTCCATATCCATCAAAATTTATCATGCCGAGTTCCTCAGCGCTCTTTCTTCGCAAATCCTCATAAACTGAACCCTGTACGATTCCAAAATTCAGCTGTCTTCCATCTATTGGAAATCTTTTCGCCCAGAGAGTAGTTAAAATAACTGCCTTTTTTGCATCATCATAACTGCTTGGATACTCTGCGCAGTAATCAAGCATCATTGCCACATCACTCCCCAATTTTTTCTGGATTTCGCTACTCAACTCCGGAGTGAAGAGATATTTCTTTCCATCGTAGGGAGATTTGAATTCAATCCCCTTTTCATTCATCTTGGTCATAAATCCCTTTCTTATTATCTGGAAGCCACCACTATCCGTAAATATTATTCCATTGAATTTCATAAAATTATGAATCCCACCATGATTCTCAATGATCTCTAATCCTGGTCGCAGGAAAAGATGGAGGGAATTGGCAATTATTGCCTTAACTCCGCATTTTTCCAAATCCTCAGGAGATAAAATTTTCACCGTTGCTTTCGTAGCGACTGGCATGAAAAATGGGGTTTCAATTTCTCCCTGGGGAGTTTTTAAAATTCCCGTTCTCGCATTGCCATTTTCGTCTTCTATTCTAAACATAAAATCATCTTCCAAATCTTCTCTCCCTCAACTGGTATGACCTTATTACTCTCAGAAAATCAATTTTTCTCAAAGTGGGCCAGTAAATATCCGCAAAATAGAGTTCCGAATAGGCACTCTGCCAGAGAAGAAAATTACTGATTCTCTCCTCCCCAGATGTTCTCAGAATCAAATCCGGGTCAGGCAAATCCCCCGTATATAGATGCTTTCTCACAATTTCTTCATTAATATCACCAATTTTCAATTTTCCATCTTTAACCTCCTTTGCAATCTCCTTAATTGCTTTAATTATTTCCTCTCTTCCACCATAAGCAATTGCGATGTTTAGAAAGAAATCGTTGTAATCTTTTGTTTTTTCCTCTGCATAATTTATTGCTTCTTTCACATCATCGGGAAGAATATCAATTTGCCCGATTACTCTAATCCTCATCCTGTATCTTTTAGTTCTCTCATCATCTGCTGCTCTTTTTAAATTATCTGCAAAAAGTTTCATCAGATGCTTTACCTCTTCCCTTGAACGCATAAAATTCTCTGTGGAAAAAGCGTAAACTGTAATAATCTTAATTCCTATTTGCCTGCACCATTCAAGAACCTCTTCAAGTTTATCTTTCCCCATTTCATGGCCGCTTATGGGATTCATACCCAATTCCTTTGCAAATCTCCGATTTCCATCCATTATTATGCCTATGTGCCTTGGTATTTTTCCCTTCTTCACAGTCTTCATTAATTTAATCTCGTATGCCCTGTATGCAGTTTCAACTAATCCTTCTGTGATATCCATTGCTCCATTATTTCCCTCATCCTATTTATTTCTTTTTCTCCTCCAAAGAAGATTAGTTTATCTCCCTCTTTGAGTATGAAATCTGGAGAGGGATTGTAAATGATTTTTTTATTTCTTCTTATTCCTATTATCGTTCCTATTTTTCTTCTTATATCTGTATCCATAATTCTCTTTCCCCAGTAATCTTTTCCTACAATCATTGAGAATATCTGCAAATCCTGAGATATCACAATTCTATCTACCAAGTTTGCGACTCTTGGGGAGAGAAGAGAACTTAGAATTTCCTTTCCTATTATCTCACTTTCAAGAATTACATAATCTGCTCCTGCCCTGTAACATTTTTCCACATTTTCCAACTTCTTTATGATAACTCCTATCTTAATCTCCTCATTTAATTTTCTTGCAAGTAGTGTGATAAATATATTCTTATTATCATCTTCAGTTGCAATTATTATTACATTCTCATTTTCTATACCTGCCTTTTTCAATGTATTTTCATCTGATGGGTCTCCATGGATGAATCTATTGTTATCTTTAACCTCCAGGTCTATTATCTTTCCATCCAATTTTTCTGTTATGCTGTTATACCCACAGATTATCAAGTTGAACCACCTCCCATCACTATCAAAATGTCCCCCTCTTTCATAACAAAATCAGCAGAGGGGTTTGTAATCAATTTATTCCCACGATACACTGCAATTATTGTTCCATACTTTTCTCTGAATTTTGTATCTTTTATTCTTTTTTCATTCATATTTTTTCTTACCCTTATCTCGCTAATTCTCATATTTTCTATCTCTCCAATGAACTTATATGTAAAATCCCCACGAGCCCAGTGCTCAAGCATCGCCCCAATAAGTTTATTTTTGGATACAACAACATCTGCTCCACATTTCTTTAATATATCCTCAGATGAATCTTTATTGCATATTGATATGATTCTCAAATTCTTATTTATCTTTCTTGCTGTTAAAATAGTAACTGCATTCTTTCCATCATCCATGAGAGAGATAAGGGAGGAGGCTCTCATTACATTTGCCACTTTGAGGACATCAATTTCCATGGGTTTTCCTCTAACATGAGGTAAATTATTGGGCGGATTTTCATCAACTATAACAAACGGAATATTTAAAATCTTCAATCTCTCCACAATTTGATTTGCAATATCATTATAGCCACAAATTACAACATGCTCATCTCTTGGTATGGGTATATTCCATTCCTTTACTGCCCTTTTAATTTTCATCTCAATCCATGGTCCTATTATTGTCTGTATTCCACCAAATATTATACCAAGACCAAAAATCAGATACAGGATTGTAAACCACTTTCCAACTTCGCTGTGTAATACCACCCCCTGAGGATAATGCCCTAAGGTTGTTATTGTGGCAACACTAAAATATATTGCATCGGTGAGCGATGTGCTCTCATGCTCTACATAAATTTTTATGAATATATACCCAAGACTACCCACTAATATAAGAGAAACCACCATCAGCATGAACAGGAGGAGCCGATTCTTCAAGTTGAATGTCATTATTCATGCATGCGTATTCCCCATTTAGATTTTTCTTTCTACCATTTCTCCAAATAGTCCTCCATTCCAATCTTTTTTAAATGTGCCTTTGCCTCTTTATCCCTATTTAATTTGTGAAGTGCGTATGCTAAATTAAACTCCGCTTCTTTAAAATCTGGATTTATGGCAAGTGCCCTTTTAAAATGCTCTATGGCAGACTCATAATCTCCCTTTCTGAAGTAAATCATTCCTGCAGAATTATCCAAATACTCATCCTCATAATTTTTTAGAGTTTTGAAGATTTTATTCTCATTCCCTATTTCATAGAGGATATGTCCATACCCCTTTCCCTTCTTCTCTTCTTCTCCACTCTCTTTGAGCTGATGAATGAGTTTCCTTCTCAAATCTTTCAATTCTTCAATTTCCATCTCTTCTATATTTTCTGGAATATTCAAACTTCCAAATTCTGCAATTTCTCTTATATCTCTAATTACCTCATCCCTTAATCCCCCCCCTGTCTGTAGAGCATTGACAAATCCCTTAATTCCCTCCTCACTCTTTTCACCCTTTATTTTTTCAATTGCCTTCCTTCTTAAATCTTTCAAATCCTCAATTTCCATATTATTGATTTCTTCTGGAATTTCCATATCTGCATCCTTCAATATTTCAATAGTATCTTCTATCAATTCTTTCCTTATATTCTCTATTTTTGCATTCTCAATCTTTTCACGAATATCCATTATCCTATCCAGTGCTTCTCCATAATTCCCTTCAACAATCATTTTTTTAGAATATTCAATTTCTCTTTCAATTTCATCACTCAATATTCCCATATTCAGGAGATTATTACCTATCCTCTCTATAGTATTCAGAAACTCACTCTTCTTTAATTCCCCCTCATCCCTTTTTTTCTTCTCAAATTTTTTCACAAGTTTCATTCTATATTCTTTAAGTTTTTCCAGAGCCATTTCATCCAAATTCTCTGGTGGCACCTCACCCAAATCCTTAGAAAGGGAGATTATATCCTCAATTATAACACTCTTCAATTTCTCCTTATCACTGTATTCCTTTATCTTATCCTTTGCCTCTTCTAATTTATCCCTTGCCTTTTCCACATTTCCCTTCTCTGAGTATTTCCTTGCCTCTTCTATTATCTTTCTCACCTCTCCGAAACTCTCTTCTGGGAGCATGTTGAGTAAATCTTCTATTGCCATCTTTATATCCCTCTCAATGTCCTTTGCCTTTCCACCCGTTATTTTTCTTAATATCTTTCTTGCTTCCATGTTTGTGGGGTCAATTTCAAGAACCTTTCTTACTGCCATCTCCGCTTCATGATACAATTTTCTCTTCATATATATATTTGAAAGAAGAAGATAGCCCCTGACATCTTCCCTTAATTTTAAGTATTCCCTCACCGAGTTCTCAGCCTCTTCATACCTCCTCATATCGTAGAATAGATAAGATTTGTTTAAATAGGCTTCTGCAAATTTCTGGTCAAATTTTAATGCGGCATTATAACTTCTCATCGCTTCATCGTATTTTTTCAATTGTTTCAAAACTACTCCCCTGTTATTCCATACTTCAGGTAAATCCTGCCTGACTTTCAAAGCATTTTCAAAGCAGAGCAATGCTTCATCATATTTCTCCTTTCCAATCATTATATTCCCCCTGTTAATCCAGCATCCAACATTGCGGTGATTGAATTTCGTGCATTGGGCATAGGATTCATCAGCCTCATCAACTCTCCCCATAGATTCAAGAATATTTCCCAAAAGAAACCATGATTCGTCATCCTCCACATTTTCCCCTAAAATCCTTTTTAAGATGGCTATTGATTCATCATATTTTCCCATGGCATACAGAATTTTTGATTTTAACTTTAATCCCTTATGTGTAGTCTTTATTTTAAGGGCTTTATCCACATACTCAAGGGATTTTTCATAGTTTTCATTCTTTAAAAACTCCTCAGCCCATTGAAGCAGAGATTCCAATTCCCCAAGACTTGGAAGGTATCTCCCCTCTTCTTTTTTCTCTTCAAGGGACTCTGTGAGCCCAAACTCTCTGAGTAATCTCTCAAAATCATTTCTATCAAGAATTTCTATATCCATATTATCAGGTAATATTTCTCTCGCTTTCTCATCAACATCGCCTGTTGTTACAAGCATCCATCTTATCTTAACAGATTCAAAATCTATAAGTTCCTCAACATCACTTCTATTTAGTTTATCTTTTCTTAAAAATATTATGAGATATCTCAGAGTTTCTCCGGGAACAGGCATTGTAGCATCCATTACAATGGTATCCCCTCTGTAAACACTGTTATTTATTCTGAACCCCATTTCCCCAACAAGACGGTTGCATATATGAGCAAATTCATCTATGCTCATTCTCTTGATTTTGTCTATAATTCCCATCATTTCACCCTCCTTTCTAAATTCTTAATTCTATCATCCACATCAAATCCCAGTTCTTTCATCTTTTTAAGAACATCAAGAGCACGGATATACATCTCTCTGCTCAAAAGTATATCAAGCATTTTCTCATATCCTTCTTTAAATTTAGGATTTTTTCTAACTGCAGTCTGAAATGATTGTAGAGCACCTCCCCATTTTCCCATGTTTTTTAAACATAAACCACGATAGTACCATGATTTGTAATCATTCTGGTCCATTTCAAGAACCTTCAGATACGCTTTCTCTGCATCCTCATACCTTTCACCTTTAAAAAGGGCATAGGAAAGAAGCTTCCAGACTTCAATATCATTATGATTCTCTTCCAAAATCTGGTTATATATCTCTATTGCACGCCCCCACATACCTGAGCCAACAAGAAGTTTCCCATATTCTATCTGGTATTCTCTTTTTTTGTAGTCCCTTGCCAGTTCTTCTATTGTCTTCATTGCCTCCTCATTATCGCCCTTTTCCTTCAACATCTGAAATTTCAGATATTTTCCTTTCTCTCCTTCAATCTTTGATGCATATCTCTCTCCTAAAGTAAGATAATAATCACTTTTAATCTCAAAATTTTCAAGATAAAACGAAAATTTCCTATGGAAATACAGGGATGCTTTTGCAAGAATTTCAAAATTTACATCCTCTCCCAAATCAGCTTTTTTTGCCATATTATTTAACTCTTCAATATCTCTATCAAATAGGAGTTCATTCTTATCAACCTTACTCAAATCAGCAGGAAAATCACCCAAGCATAGACTTCTCCGCACTAAAAAAGGATAGTCCATCATAATCTTCTTTGTGCATACCTCGCATATCGGTTTCCTGCTTTCCTTACCACAAATCTCACATTTCACACTTCCAATAAGGGCATAATTAGATAAAATATTTTCTTTATGAAGGG
>CAZVSZ010000018.1:0-15845 GCA_964630095.1 uncultured Thermoplasmata archaeon
TTGTGAATGAATTATCATCCGAATGCTTTATATACCAAATCTTATTACTCTCATAAAAATTAGCCAGACGCAAAGGGCTAAAATTGCCCGCAGGTGATTCCCAAACAGAATTTTGGGTTCACATAAAAGCGTCACGGCTAATACGAGGTGAAAAAATATGGCTTCGGCGCATCATCATAGAAGAGGCTCTATGGCGTATTATCCAAGAAAGAGAGCGAAGAGTATAGTGCCAAAAATAAGGAGATGGCCAGAGATAGAGGATGGACCGAGAATCCAAGGATTTGCTGGCTATAAGGCTGGTATGACTCATGTTTTCACTATTGACTGGAGAGAGCATACAACGACTGCAAAGCAGGAGATATGGACTCCTGTGACTGTAATTGAGGTTCCTCCAATGAAAGTTGCTGCGGTGAGGTTCTATGAAAGGGATATGTACGGGTTGAAGAGTATTGGTGAAGTATGGGCAGAGAATATTGATAAAGCTCTGGATAGAAGATTTCCGATACCGAAGGAAAATAGAGGAAAGGAGGTGGATGACTTTGAGGAAATCAGGTTAGTTGTTCACACACAGGCAAAGTTAATAAGTGGAATTCCACAAAAAGCCCCTCATATAATGGAGATAAGAGTTGGAGGAGGAGAAATTGAAAAGAGAAAAAAATATGCGATGGAACTCTTAGGCAAGGAGATAAAATTCTCAGATTTTAAAAAAGAGGGGGAATTTGTGGATGTTATTGGAATCACAAAAGGTAAAGGATTTCAGGGTCATGTAAAAAGATTTGGAGTGAAATTATTATCACATAAAAACAGTAAGCATCGCAGAATGATTGGAACTTTAGGTCCATGGCATCCTGACTGGGTTCGGTATACAGTTCCCCAGGCAGGGCAGATGGGTTATCATCAAAGAACAGAATATAATAAGAGGATAATCAAGTATGTTGATTTTATTGAGAAGGATGGTGAGAAAAAATTAGAATACGAAATCACGCCCGATGGTGGATTTCTCCACTATGGAATTGTGAAAAATCAGTATGTTCTTATCCATGGCTCGGTTCCCGGCACGCCAAAGAGAGTAATAAGATTCAGAGATCCTGTAAGGCAAACATTAGAGAATGTGAAGGAGATAAAGATGACCTATATTTCAAGGAAATCAAATATGGGGGTGTGAAAATGAAGGTAAATGTCTACACAATTGAAGGAGGCATAAAAAATCAAATAGAACTTCCAAAGTTCTTCAATTATCCTTACAGGGAAGATTTGATAAGAAGGGCAGTTCGGATATTTCAAATGAATAGAATTCAACCACATGGAGTTAAGAGAGATGCAGGGATGAAAGTTGCACATTCATGGGGTCCCGGGCATGGAACATCAAAGATGGTTCCAAGGGTAGGAAACACATCCCGTGGGGCAGTGATTCCAAGTGCAAGGGGAGGAAGAAGAGGACATCCACCGACAACGGAAAAAATATGGAATAGAAAAATGAATAAGAAAGAGAGAAGACTGGCGAAATATAGCGCATTATCCATGACAGCGAATAAAATAATGGTGAGAAAGAGGGGTCATAAATTTAATGATGAATTATCTTTACCAGTGGTGATAGAGGATTCATTTGAAGAGATAAATAAAATAAAGGATGCAATAAAAGTGTTAGAGAGTTTGGGTCTTTACGAAGATATTTTGAGGGCAAGTGATAGGAGAATAAGAGGGGGAAAGGGAAAGATGAGGGGAAGAAAATACAAGAAAAAGAAGAGTTTGTTAGTCATTGTAAAAAACAAGGAAAACATTGAGAAAGGATTCAGAAATCTCCTTGGTGTTGATATAATAACTCCAAATGAGATAAATGCGGAAAATCTGGCTCCTGGAACTCATGCGGGAAGGTTATGTATATTTACTGAAGGAGCAATAGAGGAAATCAGGAGGTGGGAAGAATGACATTTCATCCAAATGAAGTGATAATAAAGCCCTATGTGACAGAAAAAACACTTCTTCTCATTGAGAAGGAGAACAAATTGACATTCACCGTGACAAAGAGAGCAACAAAGACACAGATAAAGAATGCAATTGAAAGGCTTTTCAATGTGAAGGTGGAAAATGTGAATACTTATATAACAAAATATGGAAAGAGGGCGATTGTGAAATTATCCGAAGAGCATGCTGCGGAGGAGGTGGGCATGCGTCTCGGAATATTCTGAGGTGATATAAATGGGTAAGAGAATAATATCCCAGAGAAGAGGTCGTGGCTCATCCGTTTATCGTGCTCCCAGTCACAGATATGCGGGAAAAGCATTGAATCCGAATGTGGATTACTCAAAGGGGATTGTTAGGCAAATTTTTCATGATCCAGGACATACTGCCCCACTTGCCAGTATATCTCTTGAAAATGGAGAGAAGTTTCTGATGCTTGCCCATCTTGGAATGTATGAGGGGGAGGAAATTGAAGTTGGCGGGGAAAAAATACGCACAGGAAATATTCTCCCACTAAGTTCAATACCTGAAGGCATACCCATATACAACATAGAATCAAATCCCGGTGATGGTGGAAAGTTTGTAAGAAGTGCTGGATTATATGCTCAGATTGTGAGTCATGGTGAAAAAACAACTGTTCAGATGCCATCAGGTGAATTCAAATCATTTAACCCAAGATGCCGTGCCGTGATTGGAATTATTGCTGGTGGTGGAAGAAATGAAAAACCGATGCTGAAGGCGGGAAAGAAATACCAGGCATTGAGAAGCAAAGCAAGAAAGCATATAAAGGTAAAAGGAGTTGCAATGAACGCAGTAAGTCATCCTCATGGTGGAGGAAAGCACAGACATGTGGGAAGACCAAGCACCGTGAGCAGACATGCCCCACCTGGAAGGAAAGTGGGAAGATTATCTCCAAAAAAGAAAAAGAAGAAGAGGTGAAATAAATGGCAAGAAAGATTGCTGGAACAGCAAAATCTGCGAGGAGAAGAAGAAGGAAGAAAAAGAAGATTGAGATTGGAAGGAGAAAGGAATTTCTCTATAGAGGCTATTCTCTAAAAGAACTCCAAAAGATGAGTTTTGAGGAATTTGCAAATATTCTTCATGCGAGAGGGAGAAGAACACTGAAAAGGGGATGGGATGAGGAGAGAATGAAAACTGTAAGAAAAATAATTAATTCAGACAGAGTTGTAAAAACGCACAGGAGAGATTTAATAATAATTCCACAGTTCGTCGGGAAAAGAGTTGCTGTCCATAATGGAAAAGAATTTATCACGGTAGAAATCAAGCCAGAGATGATAGGGCATTATCTTGGTGAGTTTGCCCTTACGAGAAAAGAGGTGAGGCACAGCGGTCCTGGAGTTGGAGCAACAAGAAGTTCTAAATTTGTTCCACTTAAATGAGGTGATGAAATGCCATACAGCATAAAAGTTGATGATGAAAAACATGCGAAATCCTTTGGTGAAAATCTTCCATTATCCCTGAAAGACTCTGTGAATCTTTGCAGAGCACTAAAGGGAATGAAAGTTGATGATGCAAAGGAATATCTTGAGGATATAATGAAGAAGAAGAGGGCAGTAAAATATTTCAGGTATCTTGATTCAATATCGCACAGGAAGGGAATTGGACATGGGAGGTATCCTGTAAAGGAGGCAAAATATATATTGAAGATAATAGAGAATGCAGAGGCAAATGCAGAGAATAAGGAACTGGACACTGATAACATTTACATCAAGCACATTGCTGCTCATAAGGGAGAAATTTTAAAGAGAAATGTACCACGGGCTCAGGGAAGGTCTGCCGAAATTAGGAGAGATAGAATACACATTGAGGTAATATTAGAGGAGAGAGTGGAGGAATAATTATGGATGAGAGAATATTTATAAAAGAGAACCTCAAAAGATTGCTGATAAAGGAATATGTAATGAACGAGGCGAAAATTGCAGGATTTGGAGGACTTGAGATACAGAGAACTCCATTTGGAACAAGGATACTACTTGAGGTTGAGCGTCCCGGACTGGTTATAGGGAGAAAAGGCTCAAAAATTAAGACTCTCACAGATGTTCTTCAGAGCAAATTCAATGTGGAGAATCCAATAATTGAAGTCAAAGAATGCCAAAATCCATACTTAAACGCCCAGATAATGGCAGAGAAACTTGCGAATGCGTTGGAGAGAGGATG
This sequence comes from uncultured Thermoplasmata archaeon, assembly GCA_964630095.1. GTDB lineage: Archaea > Thermoplasmatota > Thermoplasmata > Thermoplasmatales > Aciduliprofundaceae > CAZVSZ01. The sequence goes on from CAZVSZ010000018.1 coordinate 4,141, forward strand.
GCATTTCAGGAGAGCGGGACATTCAACATTGAGAAGGATAGTTGAAAACGGTGCAAAGGGTGCTCAGATAATAATATCCGGTAAATTAACAGGAGATAGGTCCAGGACTGAGAAATTTATGGAAGGAACCATAAAATACTGTGGAAAGCCTGCGGAATTGGTTGATGTCGGATATGCAACAGCAAAAACCAAGCCAGGAATAATTGGAGTGACCATAAAAATAATGCATCCAGAAGCAAAATTGCCGGATGAGATAGTAATCGGTGGTGAGGCCTCTTTAGAAAATAAAGAGGAGAAGAAAGAAGAAGAGGTGAATAGAAATGAAGGAACTGAAAGCAAAGAAGATAAGGGAGATGACTCCGGAGGAAAGGAAGAAGAAGTTAGGTGAATTGCGCGAAGAATTAATGCATGAAATGGGTGTGAGTGCTATGGGTGGTGCTCCTCCAAGCCCTGGAAAGATAAGAAGTTTAAAAAGGCAAATTGCAAGATTACTTACGGTGATCAATAATGAGGAATGAGAAGAATATAAACATACATGAGTTAATCGGGCTTGATGTTATTGTGGTGAATTCAACAAATCCACTTCAGAGGGGGATAAAGGGGAACATAGTTGATGAGACTCGTAACACCATAATTATTGAGACTGAAAGAGGGAGAAAGATAATAATGAAAAAAGGTGCGAGATTCAGGGTAAAATTAGGAGATGGATATGTGGATATCACTGGAAATGAGATAAATTACAGACCCCAGGAGAGGATAAAAAAGATATTAAGGAGGCGAAGAAGATGAGAGATATAGGAGTTGATGCAAAACCGCCTGAGAGAGAATGCGATGATAGAAATTGTCCCTGGCATGGGAATTTGAAGGTAAGAGGGCAGATATTAGAAGGGATTGTTATATCTGATAGAATGGATAAAACTGTTATCGTTGAGCGGGAGTATTTAAGATACGATAAAAAATATGAGAGATATGAGAAGAGGAAGAAGAGGTATCATGTTCACAATCCCCCCTGCATAGATGCAAAGAAAGGGGATAGAGTAAGATTCATGGAAAGTCGCCCACTCAGTAAGACTGTGAGTTTTGTAATTATTGAAAAGAGGTGAAAAAGATGAAGGGAATTGCAGGGAAACAGACAAGAGGATTGCCCACAGGGGCAAGATTGATATGCGCGGACAACACAGGTGCGAAGATAGTTGAAATTATACAGGTTATCAATTATCACAGTGTTGCAAGGAAGTATCCCTCTGCGGGGATTGGGGATATGGTTATCGTGAGTGTAAAAAAGGGTAGTCCGGATATGAGGAAAAAGGTATTTCCTGCTGTGATAGTGAGGCAGAAGATGCCATTTAGAAGAGCAAATGGAACTGTGGTTCAGTTTGAGGATAATGCATGTGTGATTACAACACCTACAGGTGAGACGAAGGGAAGTGAGGTGAAGGGCGCTGTTGCGAGGGAAGCAGCAGAAAGATGGCCGAGAATAGCGGCTATATCCAGTATAATTGTGTGAGGTGAATACAGATGGTGAAAAATATGGTATCACATTTACCAAGAAAGCAAAGAAGAAAAATTTACGAAGCCCCGAAGCACAGGAGGCAGAAGATGATGAGAGCACATCTCAGTGATGCTCTTTACGAGAAGTATGGGATGAGAAATTTGGTGGTTAGAAAAAATGATGTTATTCGTGTGATGAGAGGTAAATTTAAAGGTCATGAAGGAAAAGTTGTGGAAGTGAATTTGAAGAATATGAAAATTGCAATTGAGGGGATAACAATAAAGAGGACGGATAACAAGAGTGTCCAGTTCTGGCTTGACCCATCAAAAGTTATGATATTAAAACTTGATTTAAGTGACCCCAAGAGAAAGGAAAAAATACTAAAAATAGCAGAAGAGAGGAGAGGAAAAATTGAAGAGGAGGAAGAAGAAGTTAAAGAACTGTTTGAGGAAGAAGAAACCGAGGAGGAAAAAGAAGAGGAGGTGAAAGAGAATGAGTAAACATGTAAAAAGAATGTCAGCACCGAGGATATGGAAGATTGAAAGGAAAGTTTATCCATTTGCTCCAAAGACATCGCCGGGACCACATCCAATGAAAAGGTCATTGCCTCTATTAATAGTTCTGAGAGATATTCTGCATCTTGGGGATAACAGAAGGGAGATAAAGAAAATTCTTACATCAAGAAGTGTGAAGATTGACGGAAGAGTCATAAAAGATTTGAAATTTCCAGTAGGTTTTATGGATGTTATAAGTATAGGTGATAGGAATTATCGTGCTCTTTATGATGTTACAGGCAGAATAAAAATTGTGGAAATACCGAAGGAGCACGGTGAATGGAAACTTGTCAGAATTGAGAATAAGAGAAAGATAAAAGGTGGCAAGATACAGTTAAATCTCTATGATGGGAGGAACATACTGGTTGATAGGGATGAATATAAAACCAATGATGTCCTCAAGATAAAACTTCCTTCACAGGAGATACTTAATCATTATCCACTTGCAAAGGGAAGTGTTGCAATGATAATAGGAGGAAAACACCGTGGACAAATAGCCCATATTGAAGAATACATAGTGACAAAGAGCATGGGAGATAACATTGTGAGATTTGAAGAGGGATTTGAAACGAATCGCAGGAATGTATTTGTTGTTGGAGTTGGAAAGCCTGAGGTTGTAATTCCAGAGGTGAATGCAATATGAAGGAAAATCCAATGAGAGAGATAAAGATAGAGAAAGTGATTATAAATATGGGCGTAGGAGAAGGGGGAGAGAAAATCAGGAGGGCTGAGAAAGTGATTGATATTCTCACTGGAATGAAACCAGTAAGAACCCAGGCAAAGAAGACAATAAGAGATTTCAATATAAGAAAAGGGTTGCCAATAGGGTTGAAGGTTACATTAAGGGGGAAAAAGGCAGAGGATTTTCTCCGTAGAGCATTATGGGTAAAAGATTTCAAAGTTCCAGAATACTCTTTTGATTCGCAGGGTAACCTGAATTTCGGGATAAGTGATTACACGGATTTTGAGGGAATGAAATACGACCCTGAGATAGGGATATTTGGGATGGATATAAGTGTGGTATTCAAGAGAAAAGGTGGTTATAGAGTGGCGAGAAGAAGGATTGCAAGGAGAAAAATTCCAAATAAGCATAGAGTAGCAAGAGATGAAGCAAAAAAGTATGTGGAGAAAAAATACAATGTTGAAATTCTGGAGGTGTAAGGATGGTTAGAGTGGTTTTAAGACCAAAAAAGAAATTTGGAAGGCAGGAAGGCTGTGTGAGATGTGGAAGAAAGAGAGGAGTAATAAGAAGATATGGATTGAGGTTGTGTAGGCAGTGCTTTAGGGAAGTTGCCTATGAATTGGGATTTAGAAAATATTCATGAGGTGATAAAAATGCAAAATGACCCATTGGCAGATGCTCTTTCAAAAATGAACAATTCGGCAAGGGTAGGGAGAAGAGATGTGGAAATAAGACCTGCTTCAAAATTAATAGGACGTGTTTTAAAGATAATGGAAGAGCATGGATATATAGAGGAATTTGAATATATGGAAGATGGAAGAGGAGGAATATTCAGGGTGAGATTAAGTGCAACAATAAATAAGTGCGGTGCAATAAAGCCAAGATTCTCAGTCAAGAAGAATCAGATGGAAAAATATGAATCAAGATATCTTCCCGCTCAGGATTTTGGAATATTAATCCTCACAACAAACAGGGGTGTTATAACCCATGGTGATGCCAAGAAGTTGGGTATAGGAGGAAAATTATTAGCATACATATATTGAGGTGATGAGTATGGTTGTTGCTCCAGAGGTAAAATACGAAATAAAAATACCAAAAAATACCAAAATCTCGTATAGTGATTTTATTTTAAGAATTGAAGGACCGAAGGGTAAGATGGAGAGAGAGTTTAAGGATGATAGAATAAAAATGGGGGTTAAAGATGGAAAAATAGAGATATACTGTCCTTTGCCAGGGAAAAAGGATTATGCACTTGCTGGGACATGGCGTGCTCATGTGAAAAATATGATTAGGGGAGTCACTGAGGGATTTGAATATCATTTAAAAATTCTTTATGCTCATTTTCCAATGAAGGTAAGTGTCAAGGGAAATAGAGTTGTAATTGAAAATTTCTTGGGTGAGAAATCTCCAAGGTATGTGGATATCCTCAGGGATACGAAGGTTGAAGTTAAGGGAGACATGGTGATTGTGAAAAGCATCAATAAAGAGCATGCAGGTCAGACAGCGGCAAACATTGAGAGGGCAACAAGAATAAAAAATAGGGATCCAAGAGTATTTCAAGATGGGATATACATAGTGAAAAAAGGGTGATTTAGATGAATCCAAATTTAAGTGATGAGGAGAAGAAAATGTTAAAAATGAGAAACGAAATGAATAGAAAAAGACCAAAATTCAGGAGGCAGGAATGGTTCAGGTATAAGAGATTGGGCGATTCATGGAGAAGACCAAAGGGTAAACATTCAAAGATGAGAGAAAAAAAGAAGTATAGAGTACCTGTTGTTGATTCTGGATTCAGAAATCCGAAGAAGGTGAGAGGATTGCATCCCTCAGGGTATAGGGAGGTCCTTGTTTATAATGTGAATGAACTTGAGAAGTTAAATCCAAAAAAAGAGGCAGCAAGAATTGCAAGCAGGGTTGGTGTGAAAAAGAGGATGGAAATTGAAAAAAGGGCAGAAGAACTAAAAATAAGGATACTGAATCCCATGAGAAGGGGTGATTGAGATGGATGTCAAGTTTCAGAGAAGGGTTGCATCTCAGATGCTGAAATGTGGAAGAGAGAGAGTCTGGATGGACCCAAATGGACTTGATGAAATCAAGGAGGCAGTAACGAGAGAAGATGTTAGAAATTTAATAAAGAGGGGGTTGATAAAGAAATTGCCAAAGGGGGGAACATCAAGGGTAAGGGCAAATTACATAAAGATGCAGAAGAAAAAAGGTCGCCGTAAAGGTCAGGGGTCAAGAAAGGGTAGAAAATATGCAAGGTATCCAAAGAAACTGAGATGGATAAAAACAATTCGCCCAATAAGAAAAACATTGAGAGAACTCAGGAATAATAACAAAATAGATAGACATACATATAGAAGATTTTATATGCTTGCCAAGGGTGGGACATTTAAGAATAGACATCATCTTCTATCACATCTCAAATCTGAGGGTTATTTAAAGGAGGAATAAGAATGGCTGAAAATGCAGTATATAGGGTGAAAATGCGCAGGAGAAGAGAAGGAAAGACAGATTACAGGAATAGGTTATCTCTCCTGAAGTCAGGGAAAATCAGGGCAGTGATAAGAAGGACAAATAAGAGGATAATAATTCAATTTGTTGAATATTCCGAAGATGGTGATAAAATTATCACAGGTGTTACATCAGACATGCTCAAAAATTATGGGTGGAAATATTCATTAAAGAGTATTCCTGCATCTTATCTAACAGGTTATTTAGGGGGGAAAATTGCAATGAAGAAGAATATAAAGGAGGCAGTTTTAGATATTGGATTATATCCCTCAGTGAAAGGCTCAAGGATTTATTCTTCCCTGCGGGGGATTATTGATGCTGGAATTGAGATACCGCATAGTGATGATATATTCCCCTCGGATAAGAGAGTTATAGGACAACACATAAGTGGAGAAATAGAAAAAGATTTTAAAGAAGTAAAATCAAAGTTGGAGGCGATTAAATGACATGGGTACCAAAAACCATACTGGGAAAATTAGTTTACGAGGGAAAGATAACAAGTATGTCAAAGGCTTTAAAGAGCAATTTACCTCTAAGAGAATCGGAAATTGTGGATGCCCTTCTCCCAAATCTTCAGGAGGAGGTTATAGATGTTAGAATGGTGCAGAGAATGACTGATAGTGGAAGAAGAACAAAGTTCTCTGTGATTGTGGCTGTTGGTAATGAGGATGGTTTTGTTGGAATAGGAAAAGCGAAAGCGAAAGAGGTTGGAGCATCCATAAGAAAAGCAATAGAAAATGCAAAATTAAATATAATTGAAATAAAAAGAGGATGTGGCTCATGGGAATGTGGATGTGGAAAGCCACACTCTCTTCCTTTCAAGGTTGTGGGTAAGGGTGGTTCTGTTATTGTAACACTGAAACCTGCGCCAAGAGGTGTTGGTCTTGCTGCAGGGGATGTTGCGAAGGTAATACTTCGTCTTGCGGGTGTTAAGGATGTATGGGAATTTACCACGGGGCATACAAAGACGACTGTTAATTATGCAATGGCAACATTTGATGCATTGAGACAAACATCAATCATGCGTATTAATCCAAGAATAGTCACGCCCATTTATAAAGGAGGTGTTGAAGATGTACGCAGTAATTAGGGTTAGGGGAAGAACTGGAGTAAGGAAGGATATTAGAGACACATTAAAAATGCTGAATCTAACGAGAATAAATCACTGTGTTCTTGTACCCAATACTCCATCTTATTTAGGAATGCTACAAAAGGTAAAAGATTATGTAACATGGGGAGAGATAAATCAAGAAGTACTTGTAAAATTAATAAAAACAAAGGGAAGGTTATATGGAGATAGGAAAATAAGTGATAATTACATAAAAGAGAACACGGGATATGAGAGTATAGAAAAATTCTCAAAAGCGATGCTTGATGGGAAAGCACTATATAAAGATATACCACATGTCAAGCCTATTTTCCGATTACATCCTCCAATTCATGGCTGGGAGAAGACCAAGAGACATCACAGGGAAGGAGGTGCTTTGGGTTACAGGGGTGAGAAAATAAATGATTTAATTATAAAAATGTTAGTTTTCGGAGGTGAATAATAATGCAGAAAAACAAATCCAGGAAAATGAGAGGCTCAAATACATACGGTCATGGAATAAAGGGAAGAAGAGGCGCAGGAAGAAGAGGTGGAAGAGGAAATTCAGGATTGGGGAAGCATCATAAAATGTGGATGCTCAAATATGGAAAGAAATGGGGAAATTATGGATTCACATCACATCATCCCAGGGAGGAAATTGAAATAATGAATGTTGGTGAATTAAACGAGAGGATAGATGATCTTGTTAATAATGATTTTGCGAAGTACAACGGAGAGAAGTATGAAATTGATTTAAAATTACTTGGGATAAAAAAATTGCTTGGCAGGGGAAAAGTTGAAAAGGGGATGATAGTTAAAGTTAAATATGCAAGTGAGAATGCTGTGAAAAAAATAGAGGATAAAGGTGGTGAAGTCATAAATGCCTGAGGAAGAAATTCCAAGAAAAAAAGGCTACGTATTACCACTTATAATCTTTTGGATTATTTTCCTTTATCTATATTTTTCCATAGTGCAGTGGAAACTTATGAGTATCGCAGATTTTTCCAATTTATTTACTAAAAGATGGATAGATTTACTTATATTCTCTCTCTGGAGCATACCTCTCTTCTATTTTACATATCTCACAGTATCATATAATGGGGATAAAGGTAGTAAACTTTATGGATTAAAGCCAGTTCTTGATTATCTTCCAATAATAAAGAAGCCAAAGGGTCATGTACATTTCAGACAAAAAATATCGTGGACAATTTTGGTTCTCCTATTATACTTCGCTCTTACGAATGTATACATATACGGAGTAGACCAGACTAAGGTTGTGGATTTGTTTGCATCATTCCGTGCGATAATGGCAGGTGCATCAGGCTCTTTGATGCATCTTGGAATCGGTCCAATCGTTACTGCGAGTATAATAATGCAGTTATTTGTTGGAGCAAAAATAGTGAATCTTGATTTAACAGATGAAGAGGATAAAGCAATATATCAGGGAACTCAGAAACTTCTTGTAATAATTATGATTTTTGTTGAAGCAATACCCCAGGTATTTGGATATCTACAACCATCAAATACATTTATAAAAGGATTGAATACAATTGCTCCAAATTATGGGATATTTCTTGCACAATTAATAATAGTTCTTCAATTATTCTTTGGATCCTATCTTGTATTTCTTATGGATGAACTTGTTTCAAAATGGGGAATTGGGTCGGGAATCTCACTGTTCATTGCCGCTGGTGTCTCTCAGGCTATTTTTACGGGCACTGTTAACTGGGTCCCTGCAAATCCAAAATTACCTATGAGTGCGTCCAATCCTCCCAGTGGATGCATTCCCAAAACTGTTTATATTCTCGCAAATTCCTCATCTGGTTATTTGTTTAATGGGAGAATTGAGAGTATATTATTTGCTCCACCAAATCCGATTATTGCGTTAATTGGAACAACACTGATATTTTTCTTGGTTGCGTATACTGAAAGCACGAAGATAGAATTGCCTTTAGCCCATGAAAGGGCAAGAGGAGCCAGAGGAAGATATCCTATAAAACTCATGTACTCATCAAATATACCAGTCATATTGACATCCGCCCTGCTTGCAAATGTGGCAATGTGGTCACTGCTCTTCTGGAGCAACCCATCGCTTAGCCATATACCCTTGATAGGACATGCATCCTGGCTTGGGGTATATCCATCTGCTCAGCAGGCACAGGAGATGGGAATTAAGACCACAACACCTATTGGTGGGCTTGCATATTATCTTAACAGGGTTCGTGGTTTGAATTACTGGCTTCTTCCTCTCATTAATCCCCAGGCGTATCACTATGTATTCACATATCAGGGCTACTGGCAACTTGTGATACATGTTTTAGTATATGCCACATTTATGATAGGAATGAGTATTCTCTTCGCAAAATTCTGGATTGAAACAGCAAATATGAATGCCGCAGCCATTGCAAAACAGATTCAATCAAGCGGTATGCAAATTCCAGGTTTCAGAAGAAGTCCTGCTGTTCTTGAAAGAATTCTAAACAAGTATATTCCAGCGGTTACGGTATTTAGTGGTGCTGCTGTGGGTGCTTTAGCTGCATTTGCTGATTTAATAGGTACCGTGGGTAATACGAGTGGAACTGGAGTATTGCTTACCGTGGGAATACTTATTCAGTTCTATGAAGCAATGGGCAGGGAGCAGTTGATGGAGATGCATCCTGTCATAAGACAATTCTTTAAGTGATAAATATGCGTATAATAGTGGCTGGAATCCCGGGCGCTGGAAAAACGAGTATAATGAATAAAGTTGCAGAAAAAATGAATTATGAGATTGTAAATTATGGAACCGTGATGTTAGAAATGGCTCAGGAGAGAAAACTTGTGAATCACCGTGATGAAATGAGAAAATTATCAATTGAATTACAGAGAGAATTACAGAAAGAGGCAGCGAAAAAAATTGGTTCTATGGAAAATGTGATAATAGATACTCATCTCACAATAAAAACTCCATCGGGATATTTTCCCGGGCTTCCAAGATGGGTTTTGGAAGAGCTAGAGCCAGATTTAATAGTTTTAGTAGAAGCAGAGCCTCATGAGATAATAAGAAGGAGAAAAAGTGATAAAACAAGAAAGAGAGATTATGAGACCTATGAGGAGATAGAGGAGCATATACGGGCAAATAGGTCTATGGGATTTGCCTGTTCAATGCTAAGTGGAGCAACCCTACTAATATTGAAAAATAGAGATGGAAGGCTGGACGAATCCGTCACAAAATTTTTGGAGGCTTTAAAATGAATGAAAATAATCAGGAACAAGAAGGTATCACTCCAAATCCCCAATCTTCCACAGGTTTATATTTTCTCTTCTTTTTTCTTCTCCTTATGATACTTTTCATTCCAGAATTCAGAATTGGTCTCGGCATAGCTGCTGGATTCATTTTCAATCCTTTATTCTCATTCGGTAATAATTTTCCAATATATACGATAATTGCCACGGGCATAGTGTTAACTCTAATTAACACATGGGCAAGACACCATTACACGGACTGGATTCAGATGGCTAAGATTCAGCAGAAGATGAAATCGTTTAATAAAGTTTACAGGGAAGTGCTTATGAAAAGAGATGAAAATAAAATAGCAAAGTTAAAGAAAATCCAGATGAAATATATGAGCGAAAGCATGGAATCGCAATCTAAAATGATGAAAGCCACGATGATAACAATGTTTATTGTAATTGCGATATTCACATGGCTCTGGACATTTCTTCAATATCAGGCAAATTATACATACATGGCAGTTCCGTGGGCATATAAGGTTGATTTGAATGCAATGATTGTGATATTTCCTGCATGGCTCCTAATTTATTCTGCAATAACAATGCCTCTTGCCTGGGTTGTTCAATATATATTCAAATATTTTGAATTCAGAAAAAAATTAAGAATGATGGGCGATGAGGAATGAGAATAACAATAAGTGGTCCTCCTGGAAGCGGTAAAACGACAGTTGCAAAGATTCTTGCAGAAAGATTGAAATATCCACTTATTTCTGGAGGTGATATATTTAGAAGGATGGCTGAAGAGATGAATATGAATTTATTAGAGTTTGGAAAATATGCAGAGGAGCACTGGGAAATTGATAAGAAGATAGATGGAAAAATAGTTAGAGAATCAAAAAATATGGAAAACGTTGTAATTGATTCAAGGTTGAGTGGATGGCTGATGCACCTGAACAATATTCCATCTTTGAAAGTGTATATTAATGCATCTCAAGAAACGAGGGTAAAAAGATTATTACAGAGAGAAGATGGGAGCATTGAAAAAATCAGGGAGGAAATGCTGAAAAGGGAGATGAGTGAGAAAAAAAGATATTTAGAGATATACAGGATAGATTTTTCATCTTTAAAAATATATGACATGGTTATAAACTCGGATAATCTAACGCCTGAAGATATTGTTGCCCGTATAATGGATGTGATTTCATGAAAGAACTCCTGGATTTTGGAGTTGTTATAATTGACAAGCCAAAGGGCCCGACGAGTCATCAGGTAAGTGCATGGGTTCGTGATATATTGAAGATAAAAAAAACAGGGCATGGGGGGACACTTGACCCGGATGTTACGGGCGTGTTACCCGTGGCATTAAATCGTGCTACAAAAATAATAAATATACTTCATCTTGCTCCCAAAGAGTATGTGGGAGTTATGCATCTCCACAAGGATGTGGATGAAAATAAAATAAGAGAAGTATTTGAAGAGTTCAGAGGTGAGATTTATCAAATCCCTCCTGTGCGGGCTGCGGTAGCGAGAAGATTGAGAAAAAGAAAAATCTACGAGTTAGAAATCATGGAAATTGATGGAAGGTATGTTTTATTTCGTGCAAAAGTTGAATCTGGAACATATATTAGAGCATTATGCAGGGATATAGGAGATGCCCTTTGCACCGGGGCGAATATGGAAGATTTAAGGAGAATTGCAACGGGGCATTTCACGGAAGAGGATGCGATTTCTCTAACAGAGTTATTGGATGCTTACAAGTTCTGGGAAGAGAATGGAGATGATGAATATCTCAAAAAAATCATAAGAAAGGGTGATGAAATAGTTTCTTTCCTTCCAAAAATAATTGTGAAAGATTCTGCTGTTGATTCTCTTGCTCATGGGGCACCTTTATATGAGTCGGGGATAATTGATATGGGAGAAATTAATGAGGGAGATGTGTGTGCTCTGTATACTAAGAAAAATGAACTTATTTCAGTATCAAAAGTTATTTTGAAGGATAAAATAGTTGCAAACCCCATTCATGTAATAATTGAGAGGGGAAAATATCCATCAACTTGGAAAAGGGCCCGTAGGCTAGGGGATTAGACTATGGGGCTTCGGACTCCATGACCCGGGTTCAAATCCCGGCGGGCCCGCTTAGAAAGATATAGAATAAAGGTTTAA
>CAZVSZ010000019.1:0-14983 GCA_964630095.1 uncultured Thermoplasmata archaeon
TGGTGTTTGCATTCATCATAGTTGGCGAATTCGGAATGAATTCTCTATAAATCATCAACCTGTAAAATTCCCTTGCCAAATTTTCAATATCTCCCCATCTCTCTTTGAGAATTTCAATAAAATCTGAGAAATTAACCTTCATGTGCCCTTCTGAATTCAGTCTTCTGTATACCCTCCTTATCATCTCCAATTCGTATACACTCAGATCAATCTTACCTGAAAATTCCTCACTTCTCCGCTTCTGCTTTCCATGTAAATCAAATACCTCATCAAGATAGAGGGAATCTACCAGCGCAATATATCTTGCAGTTCTCCAGAACATCTCACGAGGAGTTTCAATTATATTTCCATTCTCGTCTTTCAGGAGATATCTCGCTTCAAGAACCTTAATTGCATTTATCGTCAATTTCAAATCATCCTTAACTCCCAGTATTTTTTTCTCATCCCTTATTTTTTTCCTTGTATCCCGATAAACTATGTAGGCACGGGCAGTATTTACATACTTCTTCTCCATAAGAACCTTCTCAACCTCATCTTGGATATTCTCCACAGTGGGTATTTCATACTTTTTTATTCTTCCCTCTACAATCTTTGATAATTCCTCCGCAGTCTCCTCTATATTCTCAACTTCCTTCGTCTCAATGAATGCCTTTTTTATCGCATCTTCAATCTTTTTTCTGTCATAAAGGACATAATCTCCGCTTCTTTTCTTCACGAGGCTTACCATCATTTAACATATAGAGAAATAAGATAAAAAACTATTGCTTCAAAATATGTATCTTCTCTCATATTCTGCAATGATTTCATACGAGGCAACCCATGCCATCAAAATGTTGGAGTGAATTGAGATAATATCATCTGCAAAATTCACATTGCTCAAAAAATCACCGGAGGGAAAACCCCCGATTATAAATGTTATATCTCTCGGGATCTCATAATCCTTCAAATTTACTCTTCTCCCCTTCTCAGATAGAACAACTATTTTATTTCCTGTGCTCTTCGCAATGGATTGCAGACTCATTTTTTCCATGGTGAGCAGTGGCTCTTCCTTATCAGGTATATACCTGTTCTGAAAAAGATGCTCAATTAGCCCGATGAATCTACCATACGATTTTGGCAATCTTGTCTCGGGCTTGATTTTTATAACATCATTGTTTCTTGTATGTACATATACTCTCAATTTTCCCTCACTATTCAGAATGGATTCTTGAGAATTCATCAGGAAGAAATGAACGATATCAGGTCTTCCCCTTCTCTCTGCTTCCATCCCGTATTTCCTTATGGCGGAATGATGAAAATTAGCATCTAAGATTATTGTGGATGCTTTTTTATTTCTCATCTTTGCATTCTTAATAACGGAGGGATGCGTTTGTATCTCCCTTGGAACCAATTCAAGTTCTGAATCTCCCAAAATCAGATGCATCATCCAAATATTGCCCCCATTCCCAGAGATGCTTCTTCCTCGCTTTCTTTTATCTTCCGGTATATTTTTTCTCTCTCTTCGCCTTTTAATTCATTTTCTCCTGCAATCTTCCTTGCTTTTTTCATTGCTTCTTCACTTCCCTCAATCATTAGATATATGGAATTATCATTCAATCCAAGACTTTTCCCATCTCTCTTAACTATGCTCTGTCTGCTCAAAAGTTCATCACGGTATATATCCTCAATTTTCTTCTCTCCGTTTTTGAATTTGAATATCACATGCATATTTTTCACCGCACCCTCATTACCTCTTTGAATTAATTTTTTTCTCTTAAAAGAAGAAAAAATTAAAATTATGGTTATTGAGATAACAAAATAGAAAAATACAGTGTTTTTAGGAAATGGTGGATATTTTTTTATTGGAAAATAATCCATAGAATGTGAGGAGCCATCAATTGGATAGGGTTTATCAACAATTCCATCATGATTTATATCTGGAGTTTGCCAGTCAGCCCAGTAGTTTCCCTTTGCAGTTGAGTTCCATATATTGTTTCCATCGTCGTATGCCTGAATGTGTGAGGAGTTAAATGTTTTATTTGAACCATTATTAAAGTAGAAAGAGTTCAAATAAACAATACAATCTGAGGAGGATAAAAGATAAATCCCATAACCATAGTTTTTTGATACTGTATTGTTTATTATTGAGATACTATATGAATTAAAAACATAAACTCCATATCTGTAATTCCCAATAATTTTTGAATCTTCAATTAGGGAATTTGCAGAATTCTGAATATGTATACCGTCAATGGTATTCCCCTCTACGATACATTTATTAATATTAACAGGTGATTCCTCCGCAAATATTCCATGATAGATATTTTCTATTCCTTTACTTTCCTGAATTGTTATGCTGTCAGAATATTCAATATAGAATCCATTGTATGAATTCTCCGAAACCACATTTCTTATTTTTATCATACCTGAAGAAAAAATTTTGATACCTCCCTGCATCAACGAATTGTTAACCAAACCTCCCTGAAGAGAAATGTACGACGATGAACTAATTTCAAATCCATCTGGATTATTTTCTAACTTAAAATTATATATTTTTCCATCCATTGAATTTATTATCCTTATTCCATCCCCATTTTCAATTGATATATTGTTAATCCTGAATTTTTGAGAGTTGGCAATGATGATGCTTCCTGCTCTTACATTACTCAAATTAAAATTTTTCCTTTCATGGTAATAATAAACTGGAAAGTTGTTTACTGTGTTACTTACATTTATATCATTATCAAAGTCCCATTCAACATAAAACCCCCTAAAGTTGGGAAATACTTTGTTATCAAAGAATTTGTTATTTTTACACCTTTCCAATTCAAATCCTGTATCTGAATCCCTGATTGTATTATTTTTAAATACTCCATTCTCAACATTTTTAAGATAAATTCCAATAGATTCTGACAGAGGTTTACCACTTGAAGTATTGTATACTTCACAATTTTTTAGAATGAATGGAGATGTTGTATTTTCTATTCTAATTCCATAAGTTCTCCCATGGGCATCTATCCTGTAATCCTCAATGATATATGGACTTGTAGATGTGCCCTCACCTGAAAATACCCCATTTAATTCATAGAAGCCCTCATCCGAACTTATATGAATGGGTACATTAAATTCATATTTAAATTTCAGGGATACCTCTATATTTGTTCCATTATCCGGAATGTTTATGGGAACATGGGGGGATTCAATTCCTGACTTCTCAGGAAGATAGTAAACTTCAAAAGATTCAATCTTTCCTGTGTTCCCTGTCCTGGAATCATTCATTATCACATAAAATTTATCTCCTTCACTTACATTTTTAGCAATATCTGTGATATCAAAAACTATATGATTTGGAGGGAAGGGATAACTCTGATATTCATCTTTCCATCCATTTCTGTTGAAGAAGTTGTATATTGAAGAGAAATTAAGATATGTTTTTGTTCTATTTTCAAATTCTATTTTTATTCCATTTTTTATTATATCTCCTCTTGAAGGGTGATTGAGTTTTATTGCCGCAAAAGTTTCCGGATGATAATCTATTTTATCATCAAGATATATCGCCCAGCCGGTTGACATGTAGTGTGTCATAACAGCCCTGTAAGACATCCAGAAAAAACCATTATCACCCCAACTATCTCCCCAGGAATTTACAATTTTAAATGCCCCAAAACCATCCTTTGTGTATTTATTATCATCAAATCCAACTACAAGAACTGCATGACCACCATGATTTACGCCTGTTCTATCAGCAACTGTGTACACATTACCGTAACTGCTAATATAGTATAAATTATCCCACACATATATGCCAAGAACGGCTACCTTACCATTGGCAAGAAGTTGTCTAAGATTGTCCACTCCATATATCCAGTGATAATCCTCAGTTCTGTATTTTGCAGCATCAAAATATGCCTTTTTGCTTGGCAATTCTGTATAGTTATGCGATATGAAATCTTCAAATGGTGAAACACCCACATTACAAATCAACTTTGCAGCATCGGATAAAAAAGATCCATTATCCTTCCCTCCATTTATATGATTATAGACGAAGTAGGGACTCATCCAGTACTGTGGATTGTATTTACTCCACTTATGCTCTTTGATCTCCTGGTATCCCTTTAGATAATATCCCATTGCCCACCCGACACAGGAATTCTCATTTCCCTGGTCACCAACTGGGGGAAGATAATAACTGTTATCTACCCTTGATGATGTTTTTCTCACATTGAGAGAGAGTTTGAGAGGATTAACATGTGCTAATATTTTTGATTTTTCCGGAATTTCGGGAATCAATCCAAGTCCATGCAGAGAAACTTTGGTATGTGAGGGAAATCCTTTTCCATATCCCATGTTTAAAAATATTGTGAGGAGGATAAAAATTATAATAATAAAATCAATAGTTCTCATTTTTTTCTTTTCCTCATCAATAAATTTTGATAATTTAAGCATACCGGTCCATTATTAAGAAGTTTTTTATGGACATCCGTTTCAGGCAGTTCACTTTTGTTTACAAAATTCTCTATTCTGAAAGAGCCAAAAACTCTTAAAGAATTAACAAGTGGCAGGTGGGCAGACATAATTAAACTCTCTCTAGATTCATCTTCACCCTCTCCTACGAGTTCGCTGAGTTTTTTCGCTGCATAACTCAATCCTCTTTTATAAAGATTTTTCTCTCCCAATGCCCTTGCATAACTATTCCTCATCCTGTAATGGTACATTAATCTCTCAAATTTTTTACTGAATAACCCCATATCTGCAAGATATTTAAGTGCATAAAGATCC
This sequence comes from uncultured Thermoplasmata archaeon, assembly GCA_964630095.1. Lineage (GTDB taxonomy): Archaea > Thermoplasmatota > Thermoplasmata > Thermoplasmatales > Aciduliprofundaceae > CAZVSZ01. The sequence goes on from CAZVSZ010000019.1 coordinate 4,759, forward strand.
CAGCCCCCTGAAAAATCAGTCTTAAATATCCCTTCTGCATATTCGGGCCATAAACCAAGATGGTATAATAATTTTCTAACTTCTGATTTGTTCCTGTTGAAATAACTTATTTTTATGTGATCCATAAGCAAATACGCAATTAATATCTTCATTTCCAAATCCGTATGCTTTCGCAAATCCAATGGAGAACTGGGTGGTAATACCATTATTTTTCCATACTCTCCTGAATAAGGTCCTCTATATTCATAATACACAATGCTCGTTATAACTCCTCTTAAAAAACTTGGTGCTTTACTTAAATCTTTTATCTTATCATATCCGTCTTTTATATATTTCCTTTCTATAAATCTGTTTATCTCCTCAATTTTTCTTTTACCTATCTCTATAAAATCGGATTTACTGTTCATCCTTTGCTTATCAATCATCTTTGAAATTATCCAATCCAACGATTTTCTTGGTTCTATTTTTCTTCCAATTTCTTCAATTATATCATTCTCTTCTTTTATTTTATCATTCAAAATATCATAATCTAGTGTTTCAAATCCTCTCAACCTTTGAATATTGTTTATTATTTCTTCTCCTGGAGGTCTCCATTTATCTGGAGTTATATCCTGAAGATAGGAACTGTAATCCTGAAGTGCCCTAACAAGACTTCTCATGTTGAGATTATAAATTCTTTCCATTTCAAGTATTGATAGTATTGTGTTTCCCACATCTCTTGCCGAATTATGAACAAATATATCAACAGGCATATCCACAGGATTATTTTTTATGTAATTTTTCAGGACATCCGTAAGTTTTGAGGCACGGGCAATAAATGATTCTTTATCATTTATTACGGAATAAAGAGAATCCATGACGGCTATGTGGGCAGTTGGATACATACGATAAACGGGATAATCAGTGAGGAATATTTTCATGTTTTTTATGAAATCTCTCATTGTGAATATATCAACTTTTTTCTCGGTATCAAATTCTGAATCATCAACTCCCTCAAAGATTTCGTTCCATATATTCACAAATTTTATCTTCTCCTCATACCCCTCAATATCTATTTTGGGAAGTTCTCTGTTGTATGTATCCCTACCTATAAATGAGGATATCGTAGGGTACAGGCGGAAGTAATTCTCAAAAAATACCCCGTAATCTTCCATGTTTCTATAAATAATCTTATTGTTTAAAAATCTTTCCATATCAAAATGAAAAACAGATAATTACGAGATGTGATACTATGCAGTTAGTATATAATCAGCCACATTGTATTTCCGGGCAGTCTATGATAAGATTACGCTGGGCATCACAGTTTCACATCCGCTCTGAATAGAACTCTGCCTCTAATCACAAAATTTGATAATGCCAAAACTCTGGATGAGCAAAATTTAATACAAATGCCACATTCACTCCACTATGCTTGAAAGAGAACTCAACATAGATTACCTGAAAAAAGAAGATTTCAAAAGATATAAATGCAAAAAATGTGGTGCATATTTCTGGAGCAGAATTTATAGGGATAACTGCACGGAGGCGCCATGCGGAGAATATAAATTTTTGAAAGAAGATATTTTCAAAAGAAAATACAGCGTAGAAGATATGAGAGAAGAATTTATAAGATTTTTTGAAAAGAGAGGGCACAGGAGGATGAAAAGATATCCAGTTGTTGCAAGATGGAGAGATGATGTTTTTTTGGTTAATGCTTCAATTTACGATTTTCAGCCGCATGTCACAAGTGGGGAGGTTGAGCCACCTGCAAACCCTCTTGTGATTTCACAACCCTGCATAAGGATGGTTGATATTGATTCTGTTGGAAAGACGGGAAGACATCTTACTGGATTTGAAATGATGGCTCATCATGCTTTTAATTACCCAGATAAATTCATCTACTGGAAGGAGGAAACGGTTCAATATGCTTTGGAATTCATAGAGCATCTTGGCGGTAATTTGGATGATGTGGTATTGAAAGAGAAGCCATGGGTTGGTGGAGGAAATGCAGGTGCAAGTTTTGAAGTGATTGTGGGAGGTCTTGAATTGGCAACCCTGGTTTTCATGAATTTAAAGGAGGATGAGAGGGGGGATATAGAATTTGAAAACACAAGATATTCCGAGATGCCAATAAAGATTGTTGATACTGGTTATGGACTTGAAAGATTCGTATGGTTATCACAGAGAGCGCCCACAATTTATGATGCAATATATCCAGATATGGTAAAAAAATTGATGAATATTATGGGTATTGAGAGGGGAGAAAAAGATAATGAGATGATGAAAAAATTAGCATATTTATCTCCAAATATTGAGAAAATGGGAGAGAAAAGATTTGAGGAATATTTCATAAAAAATGCGAATATCACAAGGGATTATTATGATAAACAGATAAAGAAGATTCAGGGGATATATGCTCTTGTGGATTATACAAGAAGTCTTGCATTTATGCTCACAGATGGGATAATTCCATCAAACATACAGTCTGGATATCTTGCGAGATTACTGATAAGGAGAAGTTTGAAAATATTGAATGATTTGGGAAAACCGATAACTCTTGGAGAACTTGTGAATATGCATATTAAGAGATTTTCAGACATCATGGATTCCAGCATGAGCAGAATTGTAATGGAAGAATTGAAAATTGAAGAAGATAGATACCGAAAAACCCTTAAGAGGGGAAGAGATATTGTGAAAAGGATAATAAAAAAGAAAGAAAGGATAAGCACAGATGATTTAATTCTTTTATATGATTCTCATGGTCTTCTTCCAGAGATTGTGAAGAGTATAGCATGGGAAGATGGAATAAATATAAAAATACCTGAAAATTTTCATTCACTTGTGGCAAAGAGGCATGAAAAGAAGGAAAAGGAGAGAAAGAAAAAGAGAAAGCTCTCTCTTCCCGCCACGGAGATGCTTTACTATGATGATGCATATTTGAAAGAATTCAGGGCAAGAGTTATCTGGAGCAATGAAGATGAAATAGTCCTTGATAAAACTGCATTTTATCCTGAGGGGGGTGGACAGCCAAGTGATAGGGGAAAGATTATCTATAATGGCAAAGAGTATGAGGTTTTAGATGTTCAGAAATATGGGGATGTGATTGTTCACAGGATTAAAGGAAATATTCCAAAAGATGCAAATATCCTTGGCATTCTTGACTGGGATCGTCGTGAAAGGTTAATGAGAATGCATACTTCAGAGCATATTTTACTTGCATCTGCAAGAAAAGTTCTTGGAAAGCATGTCTGGCAGCATGGAACACAGAAAGATGTTTATGAATCAAGATTTGATATTGCACATTACAAACCAATAACACGGGAGGAGATAAAGAAGATTGAGGAAGAGGCAATGAGGATAATAACGAAAAATATTGATGTTGAAGGTAGATTTATGAACAGGACAGAAGCAGAAAAAAAATACGGATTTGTTCTATATGAAGGGGGAATCCCGCCTGGCAAGGAGATTCGCATAGTAAAAATTGATGATTTGGATGTTGAAGCATGTGGAGGTACTCATGTGAGAAAAACTGGGGAGATAGGATTTTTAAAGATTTTGAGAACAGAAAGAATTCAGGATGGTGTGAGCAGAATAATATATTCCTCGGGACTCAGTGCCCTTGAGAAAGTTCAGAAAATTGAGGATATATTGATTGAGAGCAGTGAGAAAATTAAGACAACAGTGGAGAATTTACCTCGGAAGATTGATAGGATTGTGGAAGAATGGAAGGAGGAAAGGAAAGAAAAGGAAAAATTGATGAAATACAAGATTGAGTCCTACAAAAAAGAGGTAATAGAGAAAATGAAGAATGGAAAGGTTGTTGCTGTGGTAGATTTATTGCCACAGGAAATTCAGACACTCATGAGAGAGTTGAGCAGAGATGTTGAAGAATGCATCTTAATTACGAAGGATGGATACATGGCGATATACAGCAAAAATAGGAGAGCGGTAGAGTTGGGCAGAGAGATTGCAAAGGCGATGAATGGAAAATCTGGAGGTACCGAAGAATTTGCTCAGGGAAAGGGAGAGGGGGATAAGTTAGAGGAAGGATTAAATAAAGCGGAGGAGATTATGGGATTAAGATGATAAATCCAGAGATAGAGGAAGTGAATTCCCTTGTTCGGAAGTATTTAGATATTTACGATTTTAGAATCTCTCCGGATCATCTTGAGTTCTATTTCACAATAGAGGATATGAAGGTTTTTGAAAATAAATTTGATGAACTACGGGTAATAATGCTCAGGAAAAATCTTATTCCATTTGTAAAAAGAAAAAATGCTGAATATGTCCTCATAGTTGTGAAGAGGCAAAAGAGGAAGTATTGGGGTGTCTATGTGAATATAATTCTTCTTATTCTGACTATTCTCTCAACAATATGGGTGGGGATGGGATATTATACGGGGTATTACGGTGCAACAGATTTACCCGATGCAATACTTGGTGGATTTCTCTATTTTTCCCTTCCCTTACTCACAATTCTTGGTTCCCATGAGATGGGACACTATTTTATGGCGAGAAAGCACAGAATTGCAGCATCATTACCTTTTTTCATACCAGCACCTACTATTCTCGGAACCTTAGGGGCATTTATCTCTCTTCGTGACCCAATTCCAGATAAAAAATCTCTTGTGGATGTTGGTCTGGCTGGACCATTTGTTGGATTTATAGTTGCAATTCCTGTCACTATAATAGGCATAATTTTAGGAAATACAATCCCACCTCATGTGGATTTTGAAGCAATTAATAAATATTATGAGTATCAGATGCCACTTATTTATCAATTCATCACTCTTTTCATACCATCATCTGGATACATACACCCCGTGGCCGTTGCAGGATGGGTAGGATTCGTTGTGACTGCTATAAATCTCATTCCCATGGGACAACTTGATGGTGGGCATGCTGCCCGTGCACTCTTAGGAGAGAAAACAAAATACATGAGTTATGCAATGGCAGCATTTTTAATTGGTATGGGATTACTGTATCCTGGATGGTTGATATTTGGCTTACTTGTTATTTTGCTTGGATTGAGGCATCCACCACCGCTCAACGAAGTAGTGAAATTGGATAAAAAGAGAATAGCAGTTGCAATCACCGGATTTCTCTTATTTACAATAACATTTGTTCCAGTACCCATTCAATATGTGGAGATTCCGGAGCATGTTTCAATGAATGTGGAAATAGGAAGCAATATACTCATTGAGAATTATACAAATTATACAGATATGTATATAAAAATTGTAAACTCAGGAAAAATGAGGGAAAATATAACTGTAAACATTTCTGGTGATTTCTCAATGAAGAAGAATGAATTTGTTTTCAGTCTTGATAAGGGGGGAAATAGAAGTATAGAAGAGAAAATATGGATGATTGATAAGGGAACACATATCATGAAAATTCATCTCAAAACAAAAACAGGGAAAAGTATATGGAGAAATTTCACTATTAATTGCTTTGTGGAATCTTCACATTTTTATTTTTCACCATCCCTTGTGCATGATTACAGGTTCAATACCACCTTAGTTAACACTGGTGAGAATAGAACTCTAAATATATTTTCCCTCAATAATGTGAGTTTCAATATTACAAATTTAGGAGGGAAGAGCATAGAGATGGAAAAGAATACCATGGTAAATTTAGAATTTGTGGTAATGGGAAGCACAACAATAGTTGCAGTTGATTATCATACCTATGAATGCTCCCTGCTTAAAATAGAGACTGGAATCTAATAGCATCTTCCCACATGTTGGTGTTGTTGAACATGAAATAATCTCCATCCTTCGCCATGCTTTTCAATTTTTTTAATTCTTCATCACTGTACCTATATCTGTATCCTCCAATTCCATGGAGGCGATAATACGAAAAATTTCCATATAATTTCTTATTTTTGAATGGGTCAACAACATGGATTATATCAAGTTCCCTGCAAATTTTTTTCACTGTATTTTCATTCCATTTACCACGGTTTTCCCACCCAAATATAAATTCCCTCTCAATACTATCAAAGAATTCATATATATTTTTTACATTTCTCTCGTTTTCGCTGAATCTCGGTGGGCTCTGGAATATTATTACTTTTGCCCTTAGAATCTTTGCAATTTTTCTGAATTTCTCCCAAGAATTCATAACATCCTTATTGTTCTTGAAAAATCCAAAATCCCCTTTTATACCCTTATATCTTCTGTATGTCGGACTGTTTGGAGGATGTGTAATCGTTTGAATTGCTTTTAATGTAAATTCAAAATCCTCAGGAACTTCTTTCCTCCATTTTAATGCTGTTTTCTGGGGTAGATGAGAATAAAATGTTTTCTGAATCTCAACAACTTTAAATTCTTTGAAATATCTGCTCTTTGCAACAGGAAATCCGCATGTTCCAATTTTAATCATATTCCTCCCTAAATTTTCAGAGATAAAAATTTTTCTAAAACAGGATGAATGTAAGGAATGAAAGGAGGAAACCAAGGAAGAATGTGAGTGGCGCAAATATTTTTGCTGTTCCTACACTTTCTCTCGTTATATCTGTTAACTTCTCCAATTCTCCATGAGAAGCCATGTTCATCTCAATATTCTTGGTTTTCATGCAAACACATACATCTTCAATATTGCCAATTGCATCTTTTACAACTTCTCTGCAGGCATTCACAATCATTTTCCAATCATCCTTCTCTCCGACTGGATTCAAATCCACAAGGCTCATATTCACTATATGGTTATCCGTGGAGAATACTTCAATTTCATCCGCCAAATCTTTTAAATTATTTCTAATTTCATCCCTCAATCCTTTCTTTATATTGTTTCCATCAATGAGAATATATGCAATTCTCTTTCTTCCGTAATTGAATACTGCTGCTCTTATTCCCCCAGGTCCAATACCCTTTCCTTTTATCCTCTTTACTGCAAATCCTGCTTTGATTTTTTTATCAACTTTTATATTCTTTACAAATCTCCTCAGGGTGGAAGAATCTGTCGTGGTAAGTGAGAGAGGAACTGCATTTTCATCAAATCTGTTATGGGCATCTATAACTGCAGAGTCCTCATATATCGTATTGAGTTTTCTTCTTATAAGCAATCCTGTGCGAAGTTCAACATCGTCAAACATTGCATTTGTGGGAATTAGAAAAATAACGGGATATTTCCCAAATATTTGAACGCCAGCATCAACATTATTTATTTTTATTCTATAAAAATCGCTGAAATTTTCATATTTGCAATCGCAGTTAAATTCTTCTTTTATTACCTCTCCTATTTTTTTCACATCATCCTCCGTGGCTATATTATCATCATGGGTGCTTGTTGTATGAAAAACAAAGAAATTCTCCATATTAAGTTCTCCCTCCAATTTATTCGGTATATTGCTTCCCCCAATATCCCCAAAAGGCCCCGGGTGGATATATGGAAAAATGAAGGAGAATTTTATTTTTTTTCCGTTCTTAAAAACAAGGGTTGATATAGGCACACTTCTCTTCTGATATATGCTTTTGAAGAATTTATCCAACTTCTCTTTATCTATTTTTTCGTACCTTGCAAGATAATTGATAAATGAGGAGAGAAAGAAAAGGGGGTCTTCACGGAATTCTCTTCTGAATTTTGATGTTGATGTTCTCAGGAGTATAAATGCCATGAACCCATAGATTGTTACTGAAATCAGGTATGGAATGAGAGGGGAGAATAAAAGATTATTAAAATAGAATATGGAAATTATAAGAATTACAATATTATAATTAAGAGAGATAATTCCACCTGCAACATTTCTACCGCTCAAAAACACACGATATATCATAAATCTCAGATAAATCAGAAAGGAAAATGATAGATAAAATGAGAAAAAGAAGGAAAAGAAAAACATAAGAAGCCACATCTCCACAAATGATATTACAAATGCAATAAGATTTAAGGTTGCAATTCTGCGCATTGGAAAATAAATTTTAAGGCATTTTATCAATATATAATCAGCAGAAATTGTGATAAGATAAGGCAGAATGAAAAGAATTGTAACCTCATAAACATCCGGATGAAGAAGATAGGAAAAGGCTCCAATGACAATTAAAAATATGAGAAGAGAAATTCCCAAATTCGGTGCCCTGAACAGATAGTTGCGAAGCGTTATCACATATTTTTCATTTTTCTGTGCCATTTTTATCCCTAATCCATTTTAATATTTACTTTTTTGCCAGATAATGAATGGTATAGATTAGCCCAATTATTAAATTAGGATAGAATGTTATTACCCTCCACATTATAACTAACATCCCGGATATATCCGTGGGAATTCTCTGGGAATAGAAGAAAAATGATGAGAATTCTGCAAGTCCACTTCCTCCAGGGCTTATGGGAATAATTGTGATGAGAATAACAATTATCTGAACAGTTATTAAGAATAACCACTGTGGAGCCATTCCTAACCCGATAAGAAGAAGAGGAGGAATTGAAAAATCTATCAACCACATGAGCATTGTTGATATGAAAGCAAGAAAGAAATGTAATTTCCTTTTTTTGAATATCTTAACCGTACTGCGTGAGAATACCCCGAATTCATCTTCTACTTTTTTAATCAATTTCTTTCTCTTTTCCCCATCCTTTACAAAAAATTTTACAATTTTATCAATTTTTCTTATTTTCTTCCTTATTTTTCTTTCTTTTTTTATGAGGTAAATGAGCCCTATTCCGGATAGAAGGAGAATAATGGCAACTGCAATTAGATAATATTTTACCTCTTCAACATTTATTGATAATCCAAGGAGAAGTAGAAGAATTGGTATTGATGCTCCAAAAAATATGAAATCTATTATCCTCTCCCCAATAGTTATTGCTGTTGCATCCCCACCCGTTAAATTTCCTTCCGATAGCATATAAATTCTTGCGGGCTCTCCACCAAATCCGGATGGCGTGACGGATGCCATGAAGAGATTCACCATGACAATTTTAAATGCTCTGTAAATTGTAATTTTCTCTCCGAGAGCATGGGCAAGAATTTTAATTCTCAACGCCCAGAAAAACCAGTTACCAGCATGTGCTGTAAATGCAAGGATTAAAAAAAGAGGAGAAATTCTGAGCATCATTGTAAAACTTTTTTGTGTGTATGTGAGCATAAATATTATTGCAAGGGAGGCAAAACTGACGAGGATAGACACAATAAGATACAATTTCCATCTCAAGATACCACACTCCAGAATTTATCAAGTGTGCTGTTTATTTCGTAAAGAGATTTAAATCCTTCATAATTCCCCGATTCTTCAATCATTTTTTCCAAGTCCATATCATCCTGCTTCATAAATCCCGCAATTTTTCTTTTCTCAAGATATCTTGCAAGATACTCCTGCTCCACCTGCCCCGGCGTGGGAATAAACATTGCTTTTCCTCCAATAAAATACAAATCCATTATTGTTGAATACCCTGAGCGGGAAATTATCAATTTACTTCTGTTCATTATCTCCTCCCTTTTTTTAAAATCAAGATATGAGTAAATTCTCAATTTTTCCTCTTTACTCTCAATTTCTGGTCTTCCAAGAGTAACCACAATATTTCCCTCTATATCCCCTATTTTTTCCCTGACTTTTTTCTCAAATATTGTTCTCTGCGGCTCAGGCCCGGATATGGAAATAAGCAAGTCTATATCCTTTTTTATGTTCATTCTTCTGAAAGGAGATAGAGGTCCTATGTACTCTATTTTATCAGGATTGATAAATTTCAAATTGTGAGACATCTCTCCACTCAGAGAGTTATATTCAAAATCAGGAACAAGAATCTTTTTGAAGTATTTTGAAAGATAGGAGTTATAGAACATTATGCCACCACGAAAAATTGCCATTTTAAGCATGATTCTCAACTGATGAATTATGAGATATGAATCTTTATGACAATTAAAAATATCATATCTGCTATCAGAGATTATTAAATTAAAATTTTCTTTTTTATCAATATCCAGGAAAATTCTATGCGCTTTGAGCATATTTTTTATTATTTTTGATGAATTTGCAATTATATAGGGTATGAATTGATATGCCTTTTCAGTGTATCTTACTGGATAATCAGGGACATCATAAAATTTCAAATTGGGAAATTCTTTTTTTAGGAGAGATAATGCTCTTCCATGAGATATGATGACAACTTCATTTCCTTTTTTTACCATATCCTTTATTATCGGAAAACTTCTTGTGGCATGTCCTATGCCTAAGGAGCATATTCCAAATGCAATTTTCACATACCTAAAAAGAAATGTCTCTAATTAATTTTTCCTCATAAATTT